>JAISYN010000190.1 GCA_031269915.1 Synergistaceae bacterium | reverse complement strand
GCTACGTGCCGTTCTATTATAGGACTCATTCACTCCCCGGCAAAAGTGGAAAGCGGGGACGTCATTTACAAAAACGAAAACATCACGTCTCTTTCGAGCCGCGAATGGGAAAATATCCGAGGAAGAGAGATAGGCATGATCTTTCAGGAACCGATGAATACGCTCAATCCCGTAATGAAGATAAAAAACCAGATACTCGACGTTATCAGGGAGCCGATGTCCGCCGCGGAAAAAAACCACTTTGCCGCAGACGCGCTGAAAATGGTCGGTATTCCCTCTCCTGAAAACCGGATGGAAGCGTATCCTCATGAATTCAGCGGAGGAATGCGGCAAAGGGCAATGATAGCGATAGCGCTCGCGCCCAGGCCGAGCCTTCTTCTGGCCGATGAACCGACAACCGCTCTGGACGTCACGATTCAGACTCAGATCATCAAACTGCTGACCGACTTGAAAAACGCGCTGGGTATGAGCATGATCCTGGTGACTCACGACCTTGGAGTCGCGGCGCAGATGTGTGACAGAATAGCCGTCATGTACGCCGGGAACATCGTGGAGACGGCCGATATATGCGCGATATTCGACTCGCCCCGCCATCCTTATACTTACGGGCTGATGTCGTCGCTCCCGTCATCCGGAAATAAAAACAAAAAACTGACTCCGATAAGGGGCAATCCGCCCAATCTGAAAGACAAGCCGAAAGGCTGTCCGTTTTTCCCCAGATGCGATTTCGGCGACGCCTCCTGTACGGAACGCCTGCCGGATATGGTCGAGATTTCTCCCGAACACTTTTCCCGCTGCATCCGCCCGGAAGTTCTTTCAAACACGGCTGGAATCGCAAAGACGGCCGGGATGTGAGCCGGGATGACCGAACAAAAGACAGACAACCCACTGGAGAAGGAAACTGTCCTCGAAATAAAAGATCTCTGTCAATATTTCCCTCTGCGAGGGAGTTTGTACGAAACGCTGATAAAAGGCGTCAAAAGAAACATCAAAGCGGTGGATCACGTGGATCTCACTCTTTACAGGGGAGAGACGACGGGGCTCGTCGGAGAGAGCGGATGCGGAAAAAGTACGCTTGCGAGAACCATCGTGAGGCTTTACGAACCGACAGGCGGAGAAGTGCGTTTCCTCGGCTTCGGAGATATTTCAAAGGCGGACGGCAGCGTGCTTGCCAAAGTGCGCCACCGTATGCAGATGATATTTCAGGACCCCTATTCTTCCCTGAATCCCTCTATGACGGTTCGGCAGATTTTTTACGAAATACTCGCCGTGCACAAAATATGCCCGCGATCCGAAATGAAATCCCGCACGGAAGAACTGTTGAATATGGTTGGTCTTGCGGAAGACGCTATCGACAGATACCCGTCGGAGTTTTCAGGAGGACAGAGACAGCGCATCGGCATAGCCCGCGCGATAGCGATGAACCCCGATCTGTTGATAGCCGACGAACCCGTATCGGCCCTCGACATGTCGATCCAAGCTCAGATAATCAATCTGCTGGTCGAACTCAGGGAAAAGCTCAAACTAACGATGCTCTTCATTTCACACGATCTCAGAGTGGTGGAATACATATCCGACAGAGTGGCTGTGATGTATCTTGGGATGATCGTGGAGGAAGCTCCCACAGACGACCTTTTCAAAAAATCGGCGCATCCCTACGCTGACATTCTGATAAAAACCGCGCCGGCCGCCAACCCGAAGATGAAAAACTTCTTCTCGCTGATCGAAGGCGAGATTCCGAGTCCCATCAATATGCCGCCGGGCTGTAGATTTCATCCGAGATGCCCGTATGTCCGCGGCATCTGTAAAACCGAACTGCCACAAATCAGGGAAATTGACGGCCGCCGCCGTGTAGCCTGCCATTTTCCCCTTATTTCTTAAAACAGCGCGTTATTTTATATTTTAGAAGGGAGAAGAGACGGAAATGAAAGTTTATATTTCTATTGACGCGGAGGGCAGTACAGGAATATTTAAAAACTCGCAGGTCTGCGCGGGAAGACCGGAGTACGAATTTTGCCGGCGTATGATGGAAGGGGACGCCAACGCGGCCGTGAGGGGAGCGTTCAGGGCGGGCGCCGCGGAGGTTCTGGTCAACGATTCTCACGACGGCGCCGACAATATACGGATAGAGAATCTCGACCCCAGAGCACGCCTCATAAGCGGCAGCGTGAAACCGCTTTCCATGATGGAAGGCATCGACAGCGATTTCAACGCCGTTCTGCTGCTGGGTTATCATTCCCGTAAAAGCGAGCGCGGCACGATCGCCCACACCTACAGCTATTCGAGGATATTCGAGGCCCGTATCAACGGCAAACCTGTAGGGGAAGCCGAGATCAACGGTTTCGTGGCCGGCAGTTTTGGAGTGCCGGTGGTGTTCCTCTCGGGCGATCAATATGTGACCGAAAATATTCGCGCGGTGATACCGGGGATAAAGACCGTCGCCGTAAAAAAATCTCTCGGCCTCGCCGCGGCTGAGTGCGCGCACCCTTCGATCGTCTGGGAACAGATAGAGGCGGCGGTATACGACGCGCTTTCCGGCTTGAAAACATCTCCCGTAAAACCGCTCACCGACGCCCCCTATACGCTGGAAGTGCAATTCGCCAGCACGGCTCACGCAACCTTGGCGTTGCGTCTCCCCGGCTCATGCCTTCAGGGAGCGACCACTGTGTGCTACAAAGCGGAAGATTATATGACGATCTACAACGCCTTCCTCTGCATGAACGCGCTTACGGCGGCTTTCGACGACGATAAGGATTGACGTTTTCAATATGTGGAACCTCTAAAAATCCCACATCTCAAGTTTGTTCAATAGCGGCAATATCAAAAGTCGTTTTTTAGAGGTTCCATCATAATTGAGAAAATAATATTTGGAAGGCTATTATTGCGTTTGGCACGAAAATATTAGATACTGTTCACACTATATACAACAATGCAAGGATATAGTAAAATAAAGGAATGGATATCACGAAAGAACAATTTGAACGTATTTCTCCGTATCTACCGCGTCAGCGCGGAAATGTG
>JAISYN010000189.1 GCA_031269915.1 Synergistaceae bacterium | reverse complement strand
CAATCAGGGCAAATCTCTGGATTTCCTGCTGCCTTGGAGCGATTCCATCCCAGACTACTGCAAAAAAGAGCAGAAGCCTGAAAAAACCACCTAATGCGACCATAGTTTATACCAAACCGATTCCAATTTAAATGTGACTGTCTATTTTACGCTTACCGATGAACGAAGTCGCAAGCGCCGGATCGCGGTAAAAATGAGCCAATTTGAGCCCGCCTTTCGAACTGATACCGTTACTTCAGGTTATATTTTAGCATATTTTGCCGCGGTACTTTGGCATAAGAGCGTGTTTCATACTAGAATGTTTTTAGCGTTAAGGCGGAGACAGCCCGGCGTGATGCGTCACGCACCAAACTCATTACGTTTTCTATCTCCTCCCTGGTAATGTCATCAAAGTGTATTCCACATACAACAGCAGTGCGCCTTCCTGTTCCAACGGCTATTTCCTCGGCCATCAGCCTAGCCGGAATATCATCCCTGTGTCCTTTGGCTACCAACGACGAGACCTCCGGTGCTCCATCACTATCGAGAAAAGCCATAGCCATCGCTCCTGCGTGGGAGTTGCCGCCGTTCATCATGACGAAGATGTCGCCTCCGAGTTCCGTAATAGTGACAGTGAGATCAACACGATCTTTGCCCAAAATGAAAGTCATGTCTTGCCCCTTACTCACGAAAGCCCTTTCCACGAACGATTCCCGGGAACTTCTATGCCGAAATTGGACAACACCCTTGAGACCAAGTGGGCAGACATATCTTCGATCGTTTCAGGCTTGTTGTAAAAAGTCATGACCAGTGGAAAAATACCCACTCCTATCTCAGCCAAGCGTGCCATATTCCTCAGATGAATAGCGCTCATAGGGCATTCGCGCACGACAAGCACCAAGCGGCGTCCCTCTTTCAGAGTAACATCTGCCGCACGGAGCAGCAAATTATCTGCGTATCCCGATGCAATACCGGCTAGCGTCTTCATGCTGCAAGGGATCACTATCATGCCTGAACACGGAAAGCTGCCGCTCGCAATAGCTCCGCCTATATTTCTAACGTCGTACACCTGATCTGCCAAAGCATACAACACGTTCAAGTCAAATTCACTTTCGCATTGAAGAGTGGTCTTAGCCGCATCGGTCACAACGAGATGGATCTCAGCCTTACCGGAATTACGCAACGCATGCAACATAAGAATACCGACTGGCATTCCGCTTGCCCCGCTCATTCCGACGATTATTCGTTTTCTCTGCGTGTCCTCCGCTTTCATTATGACAAACCTTCCATGGCGTTATCAGAAAATAGTATCCTCATTCAGCAAGATATTCCGTTTATGTTCTGCCTCACGTGAGGTTATCCCGTTTTTGACGCTCAACACTACGACGGCAGTTGCTGTTGTGCCGCCGCCATATATTATTATATCGAATAAATTACCGTATTCACACTATATAAATTTTTGGTATTCCGCTTCAATAGCATTAATCCATTTATCAAGAACTGCCGGTTGACAGATAAATCGACATGACGTATAATTACTTTGCTTATAGTTTTCAAAATTTAATTTTTTAATGAGGTACTTCATATGCATGGCAATGTTTCGCGTCTTGCGGACATACTGAGCCAGTTAGGGTTGACCAGCCGTCATCTCGCCGAAATTCTTAACGTCCACTACTCACTGGTGAGCAAATGGCTGAACAATAAGCGCCCATTGAAATACAACTCCGCATACCTAAAAAACTTGGTTGAAGCTCTGATATCCATCGACGCCCCGCGTAACCTCTCCACAGTGAGGGCGATATTACGCGAGACCTACCCAGATGCCGATCTGTCGACTCATGAGAAAGTAGCTGTTTACCTTCTCAACTACCTCGCAAGCGATGACTCTGACGCTGGGCTGAACTTGATTGAGGATGTGGATCCTCGCCGAGTATACGCGAGAGCAAAGATCGACATATACCGCAAGTTTTCGGGGCGAAGAGATGCGCTGATGCGCTTGCTGGATACCGCAATCGCCCTCTCGCCGGGCCAAGAGTTGATGTTATTCAGTGGGGAAACCCTCTCGTGGCATATTGACGACGAGGAATTCCGCAGGGAGTGGCTCGAAAAATACAAGGAGATATTGCACTTGGGAAACCGTGTAACGATATTGCACACGGTAGATCGTCAGGAAGAGCACTTGTTGCACACAATTACACAATGGCTTCCTCTCCACCTCACAGGAATGACCACTGCCTACTACTTCCCCGAATATTCGAACTCCATTTTCAAGCCATCGCTCTCTATCCTGCGCAATCATGCAGTGATGTCAGGCATCACTGCCACGGGATTCTCCGATACGCTTTATACCTACTACACATTGACGCCTCACTTCATAAGGGAGGCTGAACTGCTGTTTGACGGACTGCTCGCCAGCAGCCGGCCTCTCTTCGAAAAACTGGAGAGAGACAATATAACACAGAACATGCTTAACGCCGCCTACCGCAAGGATAACAGCTACAATTTTTCAGGGCTGCCGTTGAAGTTAGCGCTCAACAGCGAGGACTTCAGTGAAGTGTTACGCGAAAACGAAATATCTGGGGAGCGATATGAGCAATGTACCGTGTTCTTCAGCAAATACCAAGACGTCCTGCTCGACACTATGGAGACTGCCTTCACGAGGCAGATACTTGATCTCACCGTGTTAGAGCGTGGCATTAGCGAAGGTTCTGTAGTGAGTGAATTTAACTGGATCACCGAGAAAAACCTGTTCGTATCCCCACGATATTTCAAACAGGGATTACTGGTGCTCGCCCAGCGTCTCCAGCGTTACCCTGGATTTTCAATAGCTCTGATGGACAACTATGCGCTGCCCCATATGCGTAACGTGAGCCTCCTGATAAAAGAAAATACAATAACTATTGCAAACTCGCGTGCCGAAAAAACCCCATGCCCGTTGATAATAAAGGAACCTTCCATTATCCACACGTTCTTCAAATATTTCTCCCACTATTGGGATTCTATTCCTCGCATCCAGCGCGACAGGGAAAACATAGTCCATCGTCTGAACCATCTTGCAGAATAAATTCCAAGCAACCGCTTGTCAATCTAATGTCAACTTTAATGAATTGACAAGTGAGTTCATTGACTTGTAAATAACTGCTCAATCTGCTTTTATATTCTAAGCTAAATCAATCATTAAAGTTCGGGCGACGTATTTTAATTCGAGAGTTGATGGTGTGAGGTGATTGAAATTCCGCACACATTTAAAGGGGAGTAATTTTTGTTTTGCAGTGGCATCTGGTTTTCTCATTGCAGATAGGCGATGTGGCATCAAATTGGTCGAAGCGTTTAGGATGTCAGAGTTCAAGTAATGTACCGCACCGCCTTTGAAGGAGGAATTTGCATTGTTGGATTTTGAATTTTACGCGCCGACCAGGGTATTATTTGGCAGGAACGCCATCACGTTTCTGCCTGCTATGCTTGCGAAGTACGGCGCAAAAAAAGTGATGCTTCTGCACTACGGTGAGAGCAGCCCGGAAATTCCAATGAGGGAGACAAGGGACAAGTTGCGCGAGGCGCCAGTTTCATACACAGAGTTCACCGGAATCAAACCCAATCCTGTGTTGTCGTGTGTGCTCGAGGGGATCCGCTTCGCGCGCGATGAGAACTTCGACTTTCTGCTGGCCGTCGGAGGAGCGAGTGTCATCGATACGGCCAAGGCTATAGCTGCCGGAGTTCGTCTTCCAGAAGGCCATGATATTTGGGAGGATTATTTTTTTCACAAGACACGATTCTCCGACGCACTTCCGATTGGCGTGGTACTCACGATACCTGCAGCCGGTAGCGAGACGTCTTTCGGTACGTGTCTGACAAACGAAAAAATCCAATCCAAGCGTTATACAGGAGGTGAAGCCCTCATCCCAAAATTCGCTATCATGAATCCTGAGTACTCCATGACTCTGTCACCTTACCAGACCGGCTGCGGGGTGTGTGACATAGTGGCTCACTTGGTGGAGCGTTACTTCGTGAACTTCGAGAACGAAGACCTTTCGGACCGGATGATAGAGGCATGTATTCGCTCGCTTTTGATTAACGGACCAATCCTTGCAAAGTACCCGAACGACTATGCTGCGCGTGCCGAGGTGATGTGGGCCGGTTCTATTGCCCACAACAAAATTCTAGAGGCTGGGCGTACACATGGGGACTGGGCCAGCCATGATATCGGACATGAGCTGAGCGGTTTTTACGACTTGGCCCACGGCGCGAGTCTCGCAATCGTTATGCCGGCTTGGATGAAATATATCTATAAACACAATAAATCCAAGTTCTCGCAATTCGCGCGCAGGGTCTTTGACGTAGATATCGCTTTTGACAAAGAGGACAACGTGATCTTGGAAATGATCTCGCGCTTCGAGAATTTCTGCCGAGTCATGGGCATGCCCACCAGGATGTCGGAGGCAGGAATTGACAAATCGAAGTTCGAACAAATGGCCGAGTCGGCGATGAAGGGACGCAAGCATGTCGGTACCGGAAATGGGATAGTATTGCTAGGCTATAAAGAAATTCTTGATATTTATAACTTGGCGTCGTGACATACCTATAAATCGCCTCGTTCAACGAGTTTGGATAAATTTGTATAAAACGAGGCGCATTTACATCAAGGAAGTTAAGCGTATGCCTCTATTTGTATGGAATAGCCCTGTAAGCCTCATACTCGGAAGTTATCCAGCGTTTTTTATCGGCTACAGCCGGATCATCTGCCCGACCATATGAACTACCCCAGAATATAAAACCGCCTCCAGGAGCAAAGGTATCGATCACATCGCGAACAGCTTGACGAACAACCACTTCCGGCGCGCCAGGCCAACCGGGAGGTCCCGACGAATCCCAACAACCTATCAGCACGAGTTTGTTTCCATATTTTTTCTTTATACCAACGAGATCGTTCATGACTTGAGCAGGATTCCACGAGGATACCCCGTAATCCAGCCAATCTTCTATGAACGCTTCACAGTGCCCGCAGTTATGCATCATAATCGGAAGGCCGTGGTCCATACCGAGCTGGCCCATCTTGGCATGAAAAGGCTTTATGAGTCTGCGGAACATGTCCGGAGATATAAATGGATTTTGTGCGGAGGCGGTATCATCGGTTATATCGATTATGTCCGGTTTATAATAGTAGATAGCTTTTTTCGCGACCTCCAGATAGAAATCCGAAAGATAGTCGAGGAGGGCATAAACTTCGTCAGGCTACTCGGACATGGCGCAAAGTCCCTCGACAAATCCCATGAAATTCATGAGGTTTTGAAAGTAACCTACATGTATATGAAGAATCACAGCGACACTTTCGGGGTCTGTATTCGCTTTTTTGAAATCGTTTCTTGCCATTGCCTCCCAGTTTACACCTGAGATATCTGGCGTTTTGATTACATCTCGCCATTTTGTAATATCGTCGAGCAAAAACTGGTTAGGCTTCGGCAGAGCCTGTCCGCTCATCTCTTCTGTAGCGACATATTCGACGCCGAATATGTCGAACCCGCCTTCAGGTGTGCGTTTTTCATCCAGGAAGCCCGGCGAAATCTGTAAAGCCGCCGGCGGTATTGTAGAATATGGATCGGGGCTCATGGTAAACCTGGGCACCCATTCCGGGATTTCGCCGTTAATTACCCTCAGAAAATTTTCTTTTTCCCTCATAAACAAACCTCCAGAACTATAGAGACTGTTCTCACAAATACATCAATCTTTATTCCAATCAAGATTTTTGGTAATTTTTTTGAATTCTTCCACGAAGTGCTCCTCATCCTTCGGAAATACAATTGCGACAACCGATAATTCACACCTGTCGATGTCGATTTCCCTCACGTTCACATAGTTTTCGGTAACCGAGAGAATAGATGCTCTATCCTCATGACTGACCGAGGCCTTTATATGTCCCACGCAACCACCATCAGTCTCTGCCGCTTCGGAAAGACGCTTCAATGCCAGACTCGTTTCCCCTACTGTTTCGTCGTAAGACATATGCGGCCTGATCCGCATCGAACATACGAGCGCTCCCTCGTGTCTCGCGATGCTTACCGGAACGTTATATTCGAAGCGATGTTCATGCTCGTGGAGATGTTCCATTGGTCAGAACTCCTTCAAATACGGGGCGTTCTCTAATAATATGGACGAGCAAATATCATCGCTCAACCCCTTGCCTGCATTACAAGGGATGATAATGGCAACAGGATTGATGGACGCGATGGATTCTTTCACTAATTCCACCATATCGCTGTCGACAAGATCTATTTTATTGATAATAACCACATCGGCCCGGTTTAACTGGTCGTTCAGCATACCCGACAACGACGCCTGCAACCGTTTCCATCGCCTGGCATCCACTATGACGCATACACGACCATCAATGCCCAGCGCGTCTTTGAGAGTATCCTTAATTTTATAGGGGAGGGCGAGTCCGGTAGCTTCGAGTATCAACCACTCCGGATTCAAATCATCGTCTATTTCTTTGACGGAAGCAATAAGAGGAGCCGAACTGGTACAACACGCACATCCGGCGAAAATTGTCTCTACCCTGAAACTTCCGCTTGCAAGCGTCGTATCGTCTATCCCGACGTCACCGATTTCGTTTTCTAGTACCACCGCTTTATACCGGGAATCAGAACTTGAATGAAAAGCGACGAATGCGAGCAGAGAGGTCGTCACACTGGTCTTGCCCGATCCCAGAAACCCTCCTATAATCATAAACTTCATAGAATTTTGCCTTTTTCGACCCTGTCGATGCACTGCTGCTAACCTTGGAAAGTGGGCATCGTTTTGAATTTCCATGATTTATACAACTGCACTATGATTCCAACAAAAAACGTAATCACGGAAACCGCACACAGTACAGGGTTACGCAAAATCAGGAACACCGCGACAGCGCATGTCGAAACAAAGAACAGCGATCTCTCCGTAAAGTTGAGTCCCGTCATGAAATGCCCTACCCAGCAGAAAATGGATGCAATCGTCATCATGACGACAAGGGCGACGTCGAGCCATGACCAAATGTTTGATGGATCTCCAAGTAATACTATGCCTGGAGCATAAACGAATAAAAAAGGCGTCAGGAATGCAACGCTCGCCACTTTACAGGATTCAATCGCTGTAGGTCCGTATTTTGTACCAGCGATTCGTGAAGCTACAAGGCTCGCAAGGGCGACAGGAGGCGTAATGGTGGAGAAAGACGCTGGGTACACGATGAAAAAGTGGGCAATAACGAAAGGCACACCCATCTTGATCAGAGCTGGCACCGCAAAGGCCGCGGCCGTAAAGTACGCGGCTACGGATACGCCAGCCATTCCAGCGACTATGCTGGCAAAGTACAATATCAAGAGCGCGATAAATAAATTCCCCGCGCTCCATCCTTCGATACCTGAAGTTAGCTTAATCCCTAGCCCACTCGCAGTGAAAGTGGCAACCAGCATACCGATGATGGCGCATATGCACCCGACCTGTACGCCAGAAATTGCGCCATCGATGAAACCGTTCAGGATTTGCCTGAAACTGGGACGATAGCGTTTGGGAGCGATGTAGCTGGTGATTATCACCGCTATGATTGCCCAAAAAGCGCAGGTCATAACCGAATTGTTTTTTGCCAGCATATATATGATCAAAACAAAAGGCACGAAGAAACTGAGGCTTCGGTATTTAATTATATCCATGTCCACTTGCGGGCGTTCGATTTTTTTCACTCGCAGCACCGGGTTTTTCATCGCAACGAGGTGAGCGTACAAAGAAAGCGCCCCATAATAAAGCAACGCCGGAATGATTGCCATTTTACAGATGTTCCAATAGGGGACCCCAGAGAAACCGGCCATCGCAAAGGCAATGATTCCCATAACAGGAGGCATGATCTGTCCTCCATTTGCGCCAACGGCCAAAATGGCAGCCGATTCCACATCGCCATAGCCGGATTTACGCATGGCGTCGATGCAGTAAGGGCCAGTGATGCTGACGTTGGCGACAGCGCTGCCCACGACCATCCCCACCAACGCCGTGTTGAACGAGGTGATCTGTGCCGTGCCTGAGCGGAACCTGCCGACCAGAAGATTGCCTAATTCGTAGAAGAACTTCTGCACTCCGGTGGCCGACAGAAGCCCGCCGAACACCGAAAATAAGAATACATAATTGGCCGAGATGGTGATTGTACTATCATACAGTCCCGTCTTTAGGCCTATTGACATATTGGAGATAGTGCGCTTGACCGAGTATGATGTGGTTTTGAAGGGTTCCGGCAAGTTTTTACCGAAGAATGGGTAAATGACACATGCTAAAACCAGCAGTGGGATAAATGCGCCATATCCCAGCCAACTCGAGTACATAGCGAGGCATATCATCGTGAGTCCGACCACAATATCCATGGTTGTACTGGACCATGCCCTCACGCGCAACATCTCGAGATTAACAGCAATGTAAACCACAAAAACAAAACACAGTACTACCGACACCAAAAGGATAACCGTGTGAATCCTACTCTTGCTTTTTTGTATGGTCAATAAAAACATCATGGAGAAAGAAAAGGCCATATGCAAGGTCAGGTACAGCTCAGAAGTGATAAAGACCGTCTGAGCGTAAACCATATGAACCAGTACCATTACCAAGCCCACGATAGTGATCAATGCTTTGCATATTTTAGGATTCAGAACGCTTTGAGGTGCAGCGTTGTCTGACATAATTTTCTACCCCCTAGGGACCCTGCTGACACAGAGCCCCCATAGTCATTTCCAAAATACGACGTTTTAATAACGGCTGTTTGCGTTTGCTTGTGCCGCTAATAGGAACGTTCCGATATGTTATTTGTCGCGGTAATTGATCTCTATGCCGCGTGATTTGTAAAAGGCTTCAGCTGCGGGATGAACCCACTCTGGCATATCCATTTTAGCCATATTTTCCGCCGAGATATATGCTCCGTTCGCGATATAGTTGGCGAATTCATCAGCGTGATCAGCCATCTGAGTAAGAATTTCGGTTACGACATCGTCAGGCATATTTTTATGACTCGCCCAACATAGGTAATCTGCCTGCAGTGTCACCGGCTGGTTCCAGTTCGCATCGAATTTTCCGGCCGGCACCGTAATGACGCCCGGCAACAACATGTGATTCAACTCAGTCTTCGCTCTCCAGAGAGAATCTCCCTCCATGGAAATATAATATATCTTCGTGCGAGCCAAAAGCTCCGCCATTGCCGGATTTGGGATCCATTTGTCTGCCGCCGCCGATATCGCAAATCCTCCTCCGACTAATGCGTCTATTTTCCCGTCCGAGAGTGCTGTCACGGCATCGTTGAAAGGCAGATATTCATAGACAGGCTTTACTCCTAAATTTTCGAAAATTTTCTCCTGCATGTCAACTCGTGGGATATTAGGCCGCGTGCCCAAAGCCACCCTCTTGCCATCCAGATCTTTGAGCGTACGGAGTTCGGAATTGGTAGTCATGTAAAGGTTGCACACCAGCCCATAGGCGGCCAGATTGCGCAAATCTTCATTGGGGCCATTGTAAGGTGGATAACCCAAAAGCGCGTCCTGCGTAATCAAGTATCCGATCGCGCGAGTCTGTTGCGTGGGCTCATTTATCAGCATCATGGCTGTCTCATTGGGTCCCGGAGATTCCATTGCGGTCGCCCTGAGCCATGTACTGTACTTATTGATGATGTCCGCCAACGCGACCCCTAAAACATAAGTGCTGGTCCCATTGATGTTAGTGTAAATTTCGATTTCATAGTGCTCCCTGGTCTCAGCAGCTTCCATCTGCCGCACCCCAAAACCCGTAAAACACATAACCATCAATAATACGACTAAAACGCTCAAAACTGATGACTTTTTCATTTCTGACTCCTCCTTCTACATTTTTTGCTAGCCAGTCCAACATATCGTTAAATTTATCATCGGCGACACAATATCCCTCCTTCCTAAATTTTAGCCACCTGGAAAAATGGCCTTAATAATAAAATAATAAATGGATAATGCGCAAGCTTCTCTCATGTTTTGTCAATTTCAATAAGTTGAAAAGAAATTGACAATCATTAATTTTGTCAACTTGCAGACGTTGACAAAAGGAGAAAAGCATTGAATTTCACGAAATTTATGACTTATTATTTTATTGGCAAACATTGAGCCTCATCTTGAGGGGGTGCTTCCTGAAATCAAAGTTAAAATGGCTTTGCCCACTGAAATTTTCAGCGATTCCAAAATCAGCATAACGTTCAGGCGCATTGTTTTTGTCGGTGAAATACGAATTGGTTTAGTGCCAATGATAAAGATTCAGGAGGGATGACTATGAAAAGAAAGTGGAAGTATATGTTTGTTGTAATCCTCGTGATCTCGTTGATCGGCGTGCTTACCGCTTCAGCTGCCGAATCGGATCAAAATGATTTTGCCGAGTTATATGGCGAGGTTTCCAAACTCTCCGGGGAGGAAGCGTATGAATTTTTTTCCGGACTTAAGGACAAAGGGTTGAGTGACGATCAAATCCTCCAGTTCTTCATCGGACTTCCCCTTTCTGACGCGAATAAATCCATATCTAAAGTCTATAACGACGACGGTTTGGCTACTTACGCCACCACCTACCCATCGGGAGAGGGAATCGACGGATACGTCTGGAGACCCGGCTCCGGCACCCAGATCACGGGCCCATTCACCAAACAGGATTTAAAACTGCCATTCACTGATTATATACCTGTGCCTGCGGGAACCATTGGAGACCCGAACAAGGAATATATCATCGGTGCACTGGCTGGAGGCTCAACGTCGCCGTGGTCCGGAAATCTAGTTGACTCTATGATATGGCAGGGAAATCAGTTTTCCAACGTTGATGTGGTCTTCCAGGAACACTTGGGTGACGACAGTAAATTTACCAGCATTATGGACACTTTTATCGCGAGGCGCGTAGATGCCATAGTACTGCACCCGCGCAGCGAGGCTGTGTCGATGCCCGCCGTAAGGCGTGCTATGACCGCCGGTATTCCGGTTGTCACTGTGGACATGCTGAGCGGATACCCTGACGTGGTTGCGCAGATTGCTGGAAACTTCTCGGCAAATGGCACACAGAATGCCATGGCCCTCGTGGAGAAACTGCATGACGAAGGCAGCTACGATGCTAAGATGGTCATGATCCGT
>JAISYN010000154.1 GCA_031269915.1 Synergistaceae bacterium | reverse complement strand
CAACAAACGAGACACGCCATGCGTTTTAGGGACTCTGGTAATAATGGCGATCTGTGTTGCTATTTCCAATCTGGTAGTTGATCTAATCTATGCGTATATAGATCCAAGAATCAGGGTTCAGTATGCTGTACCAAAAGGAGGAGTCGGTAATGGAAGCCCAGTCTGAAAGGACTTTTACGACTAAAAAAGAATTTTACAAACAATTCAGGAAAAAAAGCAACGCGCTTGAGTTGTGGGGCAGGTTTTTGAAAAATAAAACGGCGATGACTGGCTTGATCATTTTTATATTAATTCTGCTTATGGCAACCAGTGCGCCATTGATTGCCGATTATAAAAACGTAGCGATCAAAATAGATATTCCAAATCGACTTCAGCCGCCAAATTCAAGCCATCTGTTTGGTACCGATGAGATGGGGCGCGATATTCTGGCACGCATTGTACATGGCGCTCGCATTTCACTGCTCGTCGGGATATCCTCGGTTGGCGTATCACTTTTTGTGGGAGGAGCATTTGGTTCAATCTCTGGCTTTTATGGAGGCAAAATCGACAGCGTCATCATGCGCACTATGGACGTATTTCTCTGCTTGCCTGACGTATTACTTGCGCTTGCGATCATAGCGGCATTTGGCAAAACAAAAACAAACCTGGTTATAGCCATCGGGCTTTCATTTGCTCCCAAATTCGCCAGAGTCGTGAGATCGGCGGTTATGACTGTGCGTGACAATGAGTATGTGGAAGCGGCAAGATCTATCGGTGCGCGAGATACAAGAATCATCACGAACCATGTGCTTGTCAATTGCATGGGGCCGATTATCGTTCAGGTAACATTGTATGTGGCAAGCGCTATACTGACGATTTCCGGGCTAAGTTTTCTCGGGCTTGGCATTCAGGCACCCATCCCTGAATGGGGTAATATGCTTTCCTCTGGCCGAACATTTATGCGTGACAGTCCTCACATTGTTATGGCACCTGGCTTGGCCATATTTTTTACTATCCTTTCGCTCAATCTCCTCGGTGACGGTTTACGTGATACATTGGATCCAAGACTGAAGCGGTAATGATGGAAATGAGATGGCTAACGTGAAAAACAATTTTGAAAATACGCTGGAGATTAAAAAACTCACAATCCAATATGTCAACGACAAGGATATAGTACGTGCTGTCAATGAGATAAATATTGCTATTCCCACTGGCAAAACGCTCGGGCTTGTAGGTGAAACTGGTGCCGGGAAGACGACGACCGCCCTGTCAATACTCAATCTGGTCCCGGAACCTCAAGGACGGATCATCTCAGGAGAGGTTCTGCTCGAAGGAAAAGATGTCCTGAAAATGCAGATCAAGCAACTACGCAATATACGAGGAGGTAAGGTCGCGATGATTTTTCAGGATCCAATGACCTCCCTCAACCCGATCAAAACAGTGGGTGCTCAGATTGCTGAGAGCATTAAAATTCATCGCAATATGGGTGAAAAAGAAGCTAGGCAGCATACGATGAAAATGTTGGAAATGGTTGGAATAGCGGGTAACCGAGTGGCTGAATACCCACATCAGTTTTCGGGCGGCATGAAACAGCGAGTGATCATAGCCATGGCGCTGGCATGTGCTCCCAGCTTATTGATTGCGGACGAACCGACAACAGCACTGGATGTCACTATTCAGGCGCAGGTACTCGAGTTGATAAATGAGCTTAGGAAAAATTCAAAAATGTCAATGCTCATGATCACGCACGACCTTGGCATAATAGCGGAAGTTTGCGATACAGTTGCAATTATGTACGCGGGGTACATCGTGGAATACGGTACATTGGTGGATATTTTTGATAATCTGTGCCATCCTTATACAAGAGGACTCTTTGACTCGCTTCCGAATATCGGGGACAGGCGGGCTGAATTAAAACCAATTCGAGGAATGATACCAGATCCAATCAACCTTCCCACAGGATGTCCGTTTCATCCCCGTTGTGACTATGCAAAAAACGAGTGCGAGAAGACATTACCAGTTATCAAGCGCCTCAGCGACACTCATTATGTCTACTGTCACCTCGTATGATGATTGCGCAAACAAGAAAATGTTCTGATGGATGGTGGGTTCTTTGCATAAAACATTATTAGAAGTTAAAAATCTTAAGAAATATTTCAACGTACCTGCTGGCATACTTCACGCAGTAGACGACATAAGTTTTACGATTGAAGAAGGCAGTACGCTAGGAGTCGTCGGTGAATCTGGTTGCGGGAAAACGACAATGGGCCGCGCTATATTGAGACTCATCGAACCCACGGCAGGTCAAATTCTCTTCAACGGAGAAGATATCTTGAAAATTAACAACAAAGCAATGCGCCGCAAACGAAGGGAAATGCAACTTATATTCCAAGATCCGTTTTCGTCGTTGAACCCACGCAAAACAATCTCGGAGACGATTGAGGAACCGATAATTTTAGCCGATTTAATACCCGATAAAGACCAGCGATTTATGAGGGTACTCAATTTGATGAATACGGTAGGATTGGCTGAGCGTCTTGTCAATACCTATCCGCACGAATTGGATGGTGGCCGCAGGCAGCGTATTGGAATAGCGCGGGCACTCGCTATGAACCCAAAATTTATCGTGTGCGACGAGCCGGTTTCCGCGCTTGATGTCTCCATTCAGGCTCAAATTCTGAATCTCATGAAAAAAATTCAGAGTGACACTAGTATTACTTATATCTTTATTACTCATGATTTGTCCGTAGTCTATCATTTTTCTGACGATATCGCGGTAATGTATCTCGGACGCCTAGTTGAAAAAGCGCCTTCGGAAGTTCTTTTTTCAAATCCCATGCATCCATATACCAAGGCGTTATTGTCCGCGATTCCAGTGCCGCGTATTCATAACCGCCCTGAACGTGTTTTGCTCCGCGGCGAAATCACGTCGCCGATTAACCCGGAGCCGGTCTGCCGGTTTGCAAACCGCTGTAATTTTGCCAAGAACATATGCGCCATAGAGGAACCTCTTTTCCTTGAGGCGCAACCAAAACATTTTATCGCTTGTCACCTTTTCTATCGTTAGAAACTTGCTCGGGAGCTACGGATAACTGAACCGCGTGTCACGCTTCCGAAGCGATTTTAACCGCGGCCTGATAATCTATCTTTCCCACGCCTATCTTAGGGAGAGCTTCCATGACCGTTATCTTTTTAGGTATGACCAGTTCAGGCAAGCCGTTTTTAGCGAGAGCGGCCCTCAGTTCCTCCCTGTCGGCGTTTTGGCGTTCCGTCAGCATCGCTATCACCTCTCCCCTGCTGTCGCCGCCGGAGATGCTGACCACTGCGTGAAGCTCGTCGGGCCAGACCTCCTGCACCGCTTCCTCGATATACGCGAGAGAGACCATCTCTCCCCCTATCTTTGCGAAACGTTTGGCCCTTCCCACGATCGTTATGAAATCCTCGCCGTCCATGACGACTATATCGCCCGTGTCGTAACCTTCTTCGGGAACCTCGGTTATCGAACCGTCCTCCCTTATATAGCCCTTCATGACGTTCGGGCCCCTCACGACGAGACGCCCTCCCTCCGCGACGCCGTCGACCGGTACGAGGGTAGTTTTTATGCATGACAGAGGCTGGCCGACGGAGCCGCGCTTGTTGCGCATCTTCCTGTTCACTCCGACCACCGGAGTGCATTCCGTCACGCCGTAACCCTCCATCACTGATATCCCGAACTTCTCGAACCACAATTTCACGGTCGGCTCTTTCAGTTTATCGCCGCCCGCGATAACGTACCGCATCTCCGAGAAGTCGAACGGATCGGCGTTTCTCGCGTATCCGTCCAGGAACGTGTTCGTACCGAGAAGGATGGTGCCTCTGACCTCGTAAGAGAACGGAGGGATTTTTTTATAGTGGAGCGGCGTCGGGTAGACGGCTATCGGCATCCCCGTCGAAAGCGGCATTATAGTCCCGGTGCAGAGGCCGAAACTGTGGAACATCGGCATTATGTCCACCATGACGTCGGTCTGATAAAAGTCGAGCCTGGAACGAACCTGCGCCGTATTGGCCTGTATGTTGAGAAACGAAAGCGCCACAGGCTTAGGCAAACCCTCGGAGCCCGACGTAAAGAGCACGAGGGCCGTGCGTTCCGCGTATTTTTCCGGATCCGGCGTCGGGCGCGCGAACCGCGCGGACAGCGCACAGCTCAATTTTTGGAACGCCGTGAGTCCGGCGGCTTGATCCTCCAGGAACTTTACCGCTATCCCCTCCTGGCCGAGCGCGTCAGCCAGCGGCTGAAATTTACCCTCCTCCACGAAACGCCTCGACGTCAATATAGTTCCGATGCCGGCAATGCCGCACGCCTTTTTCAGGGAACGCGCGCCCATGGAATAATTCATCATCGCCGGCTCCCTCTCCGCGCGCTGCGCGCCTATTATCACGGTTATGGCGGCCGTCGAGTTGGGCAGCATTATGCCGACGCGCTCGCCTTTTTTCGTCAGGCGCTCTATTATCGTCCGCATGACGAAGACCATCGTTATGAACCTGTTCCAGTCCGTTTTCGTTCCATCCGGCTCGATAGTTACCGTATGATTTCCGCCCCACAGTTTCCTCTGTTCCAGCAGCGTGTCGAACAGAGGTTTTTTATCCCACAGGCCGAGCGTCATGACGTCGCCGATCATCCGCTCCAGCTTGTGGCGGGAGGAAGCGCGCCCTGCCCCGCCTTTCGCCGGTTCGCGCAGACGCTCCGCCTCCCCGGAGAGGAGAGTGACCTTGGGCGCCGTCACCCGAACGAGGCGCCCCTTCATCCGCGAAAAACCCGTGAACTGCATGTTGCACGCCCGCGCCGGAATTACCCATGCGCCGCTGGTTTCGAGCGCCGACACCACCGAATCCGATATTTTCATCAGAATGCCGTTTGTGGTCGGCTCGGGCTCCGGAAATACCACGATAAAACCGCGCTTCTTCAAGAGATCGCCGATCTGTTTCGCGGCGAATGGATCGTTCTGATCCACCACCGCATACTCGAAAGCGCCCTTTATAAATTTGAACCACTTTCGGCGCGTCATGGACGGAGATATCACAGTCACGGGCTTCCGGGGCGAGAAAAGCGCGAAAAGCAGAGGGTCGGCGTATGAGGCGTGATGCGGGGCGAGCGCCGCCTGTTCGCCCGTTTCCAGTATCCTCTCCAGCGTCTCCAGTTTTATTTCGGGCCTGTACAGTATCCTGAAAAATAATTTGATGAGATATCTGAACATACTAACCACCTCGCCATCTTATTGTACAATAATAATCACGTTATCGCACGCCGCCTGGGGATTTACGGACGGACGCCGCTGGGCTCCATCCATTTATGGCGTGACAGCGTAAAAGCAGAACGAGGAGGGAATAAGGTGAAACTGGATATAAAACAGTTCGGAGATAACGGCGCCTCGCTGTATACTTTCACCAACAAAAACGGAATGGAGCTTTCCGTCACGGAAATCGGCGCTTCGATAACCGGCATAGCCCTGCCGGATCGCAATGGGAGGATGACCGATATTCTGCTGGGTTACGACTCAAGCGAGGGTTATGAGAGAAACAGCTCCTTCTACGGCGCCACGGTGGGCCGGTACGCGAACAGAATAAGCGGAGGCTCCTTCGTTATGGACGGAGCGGTTTACCGTCTCGATAAAAATGAGGGCGGCAATACGCTGCACGGAGGAAACGATCCGTACTCGCGCAGAATGTGGGCCGGCGAAGCCGAAGCCGGAGACCGGCAATCGGTCACATTCAGACTGGAGAGCCCGGACGGTGACCAGGGTATGCCGGGAAACGCGAAAATCTCCGTGACATTCTCACTGACCGAGGACAATAAAGTCGTCATCCACTATCACGCCGCGTCCGACAGGAAGACTGTGTTCAACCTCACGAATCACGGCTATTTCAATCTGGACGGGCACGATTCCGGCCCCATAGCCGAACAGTTTCTCACGCTTGCATGCGGCAGGTTCGCCGCCATAGACGCCGAATTCATTCCCACCGGCGAAATAATGCCGGTGGCAGGCACGCCGTTCGACTTCACAAAGGCAAAGCGGATCGGGCGCGACGCGGATTCCGCTCATGAACAGATAAGAATGGGCAACGGGTACGATCACAACTTCGTGCTCGACGCCCCTTCGCTTGAAATCCCTTTTGCCCGCGCGTGGTCCGAAAAGACCGGCATAGAGATGAAGGCGTATACGGATCTGCCGGGAGTCCAGTTTTATGGCGGCAACAACATGGGAAGCGATTTCGGGGAGAAGGGCGGGGCAAAATATCCCGCAAGAGGGGGGTTCTGCCTTGAAACGCAATACTTCCCCGACTCCCCGAACAAACCGGCCTTTCCGAGCGCGGTCTTCGACGCGGGAAAAGAATTTAACAGCGCTACCATATACGAGTTTGCGCCGGGGTGAGATTTCAGCGGCGCGTTACTTGCGAACTCCGCCGATCCCGTTATAATATGAAGAGCGCGAGGGAGCGCGATTTAATCGGGCGTTTTTGGGTGTGGAGATTCACGGAGGGATCGACACATGGGGATTCAAAGCATTCACGATACGAATATTCTTTTTACGGCGGCGCGCGATAACGTTTCACGCTCGGTAAAGCGCGTTTCGGAGGAGGACTTGCGGCGGGCGCGCGAGGCGTTTTACAAAGCGGCGCGTTCTTGTGACAAGGCATCCGAAAAGATGATGGACAAACATCTGGAAAGCGTCGCCGAGTCGGCTGAAAAGAGGGCGAAATACCTCAGGAAGAAAAATATTGACGACAGGGCGAAAAAAACGGCCGACGGTATGAGGGAATTGAACGAAATATTATTGATAGAGCGGATAAATCATCAAAACAGCATAGAGGAAATGCGCGTCAGGGAGTTCAACAGGAAAGAACTTTTGAAACAATAGAGAGGGCGGTCATGCCCTCTTAAATTTTATATGCGAAATAATTGATTGAGCGTTTGCGATATCTTAGTCAATAGTAATGCGTTTGCTTTGACACAGCAGGGGGATCAGATGTCAAAGAGCCGAAATTTGGTATAATGCCGTTGTAAACTCAAAAGGACTGCGCGGGTTGGATGAGTGGACATTGGATTGACCGGAGGGAATGCCGGGTCGTGTCTGCGAATACCGCAAAACCTACCCGCGGGCGGGCCGGCCGCACTCGTAAGATTGGCGCAGAAACTGCCGCTTCGCGGCGGTACATTGAGCGTTTAAGCGAATCAGTGTTCTTATCTTGCAGGCAGGTGAGAAAATGAAGATAAAAGCGGTTTTGTTCGACCTCGACGGCACTCTGCTCAATACCCTCGACGATATAGCCGACAGCGCAAATTACGCGCTCTCAGCGGCAGGCTGTCCCCCGCATCCTGTATCGGCATACAGGTATTTCGTGGGGCAGGGCGTGGACAACCTGGTGAAACGCGCCGCGCCTGAGGCAGGGCGGACTCCGGAGCGTCTGGCGGCCATCAAAAAAATCTATCTGGAGAGGTATTCCAAACATTCCATGGATAAAACGCGTCCCTATTGCGGAGTCCCCGCGATGGTCGGGGAACTGAAAAAAATCCCGGTGAAACTGGCCGTCATTTCGAATAAGCCCGAACGCGACACCAAAGCCACAATAACGATCACGTTCAGCCCCGAACTCTTCGACCTGGTGACCGGAGGCAGGGATGGAGTGCCTTTGAAACCCAATCCGGCGGCGGTATATGATATCCTCGATGAATTTGGAGTGTCACCGGCCGAAACCATGTTCATCGGGGATACGGCGGTCGATATGGAGACTGCCGGAAACGCGGGCTGCGTGTTCGTGGGAGTGACGTGGGGTTTCAGGCCGGAGGAAATATCCGCCGCCAGGGATGGCGGGGCCGGCTTCGTCATAGATTCCCCGTCGGAACTCATAGATCTGGTCCGGCTTCATGAGTGACGTCATTGGATGATCCGAATGGCACATGAATACGCCGCGCCTGATACCGTGGCCCTCGACGACGAAAACGGAACTCTGGTGATAATAGATCAGACGAAACTGCCCGGCAGAGTCGAATTTTTATCGCTCAGGAAACAGGAAGATATACACAGGGCGATTCGCTCCCTCCAGGTCAGAGGAGCGCCGGCGATCGGAGTGGCGGCCGCGATAGGCGCGTATCTCGCCGCTCTGGATATCGACACGGCCGATTACGGGGAGTTTCACGCGCGTTTCGCCTCCGCACTGGAATATCTTGCCTCGTCCCGCCCGACCGCTGTGAACCTGTTCTGGGCTTTGGACAGAATGGGGCGGATCGTCCGGCGGAATGATAATTTGCCGGTGGAGACAATAAAATCCCTCTTGCGCGACGAGGCCGCAAGTATACGGGACGAGGATATCCGGGTCTGCCGCGCCATAGGAGAACATGCGCTCGGCCTTATAAAAAACGTCCGGGGCGTTCTCACTTACTGCAACGCCGGGCGCCTTGCCACGGTGCGATACGGCACCGCGCTCGCCCCGATTTACATAGGGAAAGAAAAAGGATACAGCTTCAAGGTGTATTCCTGCGAGACCAGGCCTCTGTTGCAGGGAGCCAGACTGACCGCGTTCGAGCTGAACGACGCGGGCATAGACGTCACGGTCGTCTGCGACAATATGGCCTCGCGGGTGATGAAAAACGGCTGGGTTCAGGCTGTGCTCGTAGGCTGCGACAGAGTGGCCGCCAACGGGGACGTGTGCAACAAGATAGGCACGTCAGGCGTCGCCGTAATGGCGCATCATTACGGCATACCGTTTTACGTTTGCGCTCCCACATCCACTATAGACATGCGGACTCCGGATGGAAGCGGGATAATTATAGAGGAACGGCCCGCTTCCGAGGTGACGGATATGTGGTATCGCGAACGCATGACCCCGAGCGGAGCGTCGGTGTACAATCCGGCTTTCGACGTCTCCGACGCGGAATTAATAACGGCTATAATCACGGAATACGGCGTTGCGCGCGCCCCTTACAGGGAAAACCTCGCGAAAATTTTTGAAACGCGCGGCAGGATCGAAACAGATAAAATGGGAGGATGAAATCATGCTGAAGGGAATTTCACCGATATTATCACCCGACCTTTTGAAAATATTGGCGGCAATGGGACACGGGGATGATCTGGTCATAGGCGACAGCAACTTTCCGGCTGATGCCCTGGGGAAACGTTGCGTGCGCGCCGATGGGGCGCGCTCCACAGATCTGCTCGACGCGATATTGCGCCTCTTCCCTCTGGATACGTTCGTCGACGCGCCTGTCACATTGATGAAGGTGGTTCCCGGCACGCTAGACGGGGAGCCTCCCATATGGAATGAGTTTCGAGGTATAATCGACCGCCGCGAGCCGGGCAAAAAGATTCGGTTCGTGGAGCGCGAGACATTCTACGACATCACAAGAAACGCGTACGCGACCGTGGCCGCGACGGAGACGGCGCTTTATGCCTGCCTGATAATCAAAAAAGGGGTAGTGTCAATATAGTTCGCCGATCCTTAAACCTCAGGATCAAAACCTCGGGCTCTGCCCGAACGGGCGCAAGGAGCAATCTCCCTGCACCCGTTCGCCTGGTCGATTGCCGCGCGCCTTTCCACAGCTCGCTTCAGGCCGGTTTGTTGAATACCTGACGCAGATACGCCATAAAGGTCTCGTCTTCTCCGGTAGTCTTGCCGGGAGAATCGGATATTTTAGCCACAGGCTGCCCGTTACAGCCCGTTATTTTCATGACGATGTTGAGCGGCGGGATTGGCGTATCGTTGGTAAGATTGGTGCCGATTCCGAACGATACCTGAATTCGTCCTTTGAAATGGCGGTATATGGCAAGCGCGCTTGGCAGGTCAAGTCCGTCGGAGAAAACGAGTTTTTTTGTTCGCGGGTCGATCCGCAGTTTTCTGTAATGGCTTATCGCTTTTTCACCCCATTCGTACGGATCGCCCGAATCGTGCCGCAGTCCGTCGAACAGTTTGGCGAAATAGAGGTCGAAATCTTCCAGAAACGCGTCCATGCCGATTACATCGGTGAGCGCCGTTCCCAGATCGCCCCGGAACTCCTGGACCCATGCTTCGAGCGACGCTTTTTGAAAGTCGCGCAGCCTTATACCGAATCCCTGAAAAGCCTGCATGTATTCGTGGGCCATGGTGCCCACCGGCGTTATTCCGAGTTCCTTGGCGAGATATACGTTCGAAGTTCCCTTAAACTGAACGGGCAATTCGCTTGAGAGCGTTTTCACCACTTCTCTCTGCCAGTCGCCCGAGTACCTCCGGCGCAGTCCGAAATCGAACAGTATGAACGGGCTCGCCGGATCGTCGATGCCGGGCTCGTTTCGCAGGGTTTCTATTTTTTCCCTGAGCCTGCGCTCCGCGTCCTCCAATATCCCCTCTTTCGGAAACTTGCGATAATATAGCTCGCTCACTATGTACAGGACAAAAATCTCGAAACCCATAACATGAACCAAAGGGCCGGCAGCATGAATCACCAGTTTATCGCCGTCGGTTCCGAGCGTTATGAAACGCCGCTGAAATCTGAATACCGTGAGATAGTCCACAAAGTCGTCCTTTATATAGCTCAGGGAACTCAGATAGTCCAGCTCGCTCTGCGTGAAGTACATACGGCAGAGATGGTCGAGTTCGCGATTCACGTCATCGGCCAGCAACGCCAACGGATAAGCCGGTTCACTGCGGCATATGAACGTGTACGCGGCCCTCGCCCCCGGATGACTGTGCATCAACGCCTGCCACATACTGAATTTGTACAGATCGTTTTCGAGAAGGCTTTTCACTACGGGAACGTTTGACATCGGCTCACATCCATATCCGTCATAGACGTATTCTATATTTATCGAACCTTTAAACGCGTTAATCAGTATTTCCTTAAATCACCCGATATATCTCAAGTTTGATGCAAGCATCTCTTCTAACGCAGGCACCGATGACGACGCCCCCTTGCGGGAGACCGCTATCGCCGCCGCCGAGGAAGCTCTGCGCAGGGCTTCTTCGATCGTCTGTCCGCCGACCAGGGAGCTTACGAAAAAACCGGTAAAAGTATCCCCGGCGGCGGTAGTGTCCACTACCGGTACGTCGTATACGCCGTGGCGGAGTATCCGTTTCGAATCGCGGTACAGCACGCCGTCGCTCCCCATCGTCAGGACCACCGCGGCCTTCGGGAACATGCGGATGATCTCGTCCGCGATGTCATCGGGGTCGTCTTTACCTGAAAGCCCCTTCCCTTCCGTCTCGTTCACAAGGAAATAATTCACCAGTTCCAGAGGATAATCCTTTATTTCCGACACAAACGGGGCCAAGTTGAACGCTATGGAAAGATTCCTCTCCGCCGCTTTTTTTATAATATAGGGAATGTCGTTCACTTCGTTTTGCAGCACGAGGAAATCTCCCTCGCCGAAGCAGGCGGTGCAGCGGTCTATCATGGGGCGAGTCAGTTCGTGATTCGCCCCGGCGTGAAGGATTATGCAGTTCTCGCCCGCGGCGTTCACCTGTATTATCGCGTGTCCCGTGGCACTGCCGTCCGTGTCCGTAAAACTGATGTCCACGCCGGCTTGAGCCATGCTTTCAAGGATTTTTTGCCCGTCTGCCCCAATTTTTCCGGCGTGATAAACCTGTCCGCCGGCTTTAGCGAGGGCGATGGACTGATTCAAGCCCTTGCCTCCCGGGAACACCCCGAACGCCAGGGACGGTATCGTCTCGCCCGGCTTGACAAAATCCTTCACGTCATAGACGTAATCTATATTTATCGAACCTATGTTCAGTATCTTTTTCAATTGACACACGCCTTTCCAAAGTTATCCGGCTTTCAAGTCCGCCGCAGCGCCCGCGTTCATCTCAGCATCAGCGAAACCTTTGCCCTGTAGGTATCCAGCACCACTGCCACGACAATTATAGCTCCCGTTACTATCTGTCTCGCGAAATCGCTCATGCCCAGCAGTAAAAGACCGTTATTTAGGACGCCAATTATGGCGGCCCCGAAAAACGTGCCTATCAGGCTGCCCTTGCCTCCGCTCATACTGGTGCCCCCTATGACCACAGCGGCGATAGCTGTCAGTTCGAAGCCGTTCCCCAGAATGGGGGAGGCTATATTCAGTCTCAGCATGTATAGGATTGCAGCCATGCCGACAGTCGCCCCGCAGATGATGAACGCCGTGACTTTATATATCTTTGTGTTGTGTCCCGAGAGGCGCACCGCCTCCTCGTTGTTGCCTATAGCGTATATCATTCGTCCGAAAACTGTCTTTTTAAGAACGAAGTGTCCCGCCAGTACAAGCAGTATCGCCATTATGAAGATGACCGGAACGCCGAAAAACGACATGGAGCCGAAAGAGTTGAATTCTCTCGGAAATGAGAAGATCGTCCGGGAGTTGCTGACCTGAAGCGCCCCGCCCCGCGCCATGTTCAGCATGCCGAGCGTGACCACGAAAGAATGTATCTTCCACTTCTCGCTGACCCACCCGTTGAAAAGCCCGCAAGCCATTCCGGAGGCCATCGAGGCCATAATTGCCAGAAATATCGCGGTCCCGGTGGAGTATGATTTGCCGGTGATCGCGAGTCCCGCGAAAATAGTGCAGAGCGCCAGCACTGACCCTACCGAGAGGTCTATGCCGCCCAGCAGGATGACGAACGTCATCCCCACCGCTATGACCGTGTTTATGCTTATCTGTGTGAAGATATTCGTTATGTTCAGCATCGAAGCGAAATTCGGAACATAGTATGAAAACATCACGCATAAAAATACCAGTACTACTCCTATACCTCCCTCGTTCAGCAACAGATAGGCCAATCGCTTTGTGTTCATTACGCGCTATCCCTTCCTATGAGACCTGATATGCGTATTTCAGTACGCGCTCCTGCCCGAAATCGGGGCGCTCGACCTCTCCCGACACCTGACCGCTCGAGAAGATGATTATCCTGTGGCATATCCCTATAAGTTCGTTCAAATCCGACGAGACGATCATTATGCCTTTCCCCTCTGCCAGAAGACGCCAGAGCAGCATGTATATTTCGTATTTCGCCCCCACGTCGATTCCTCTGGTGGGCTCGTCGAATATCAGCACTTTAGCGTCCCGCATTATCCATTTGGCCAGGACCACTTTTTGCTGATTGCCCCCGGAGAGATTCCTCGCCAGTTGAAGGAGCGACGGGGTCTTTATCGACAGATCGCCCGTAAGGCGTTCGGCGTGAACCCGTTCGGTCCCGCGGTCTATCAGACCAAAGCGGGACAGCTTATCCATAGATGCGAGAGATATATTGGCGTCCACCGGCATGTCGAGCACAAGCCCCTGCGATTTCCTGTCCTCGGTGAGTAGGCATATGCCTTCCCTGACCGCGTCCCGAGGCGACTTTATTGATAATTCCCTGCCATCCAGAATCACGGAGCCTCCCAGTTTTTTATCCGCCCCGAAAACGGCCCGGACCGTCTCAGTGCGTTTCGACCCTACCAGGCCCGAGATACCCAGTATCTCTCCCCGCCTGAGAGCGAACGATATCTTATGAGGGCTGCCGGATATCCGCAGGCCGCGTACTTCCAGCTTAATAATATCTTCCGGGCGCCTGTCCTCCATGAACGGATATTCGGCGTTCATCTGACGACCCACCATCATCGACACTATCTGAGGGATAGCTATATCCCTGACTTCGCTTGTGCCTATGATCTCGCCGTTTCGGAGCACCGTCACCCGATCTCCTATTTCATATATCTCCTTGAGATGGTGGGATATATATATCACCGTCAGACCTTGATTTTTCTCTGTCCTTATTATGTCGAAAAGCCGGGATATCTCGCCGGGAGAGAGGGTAGCGGTCGGTTCGTCAAGTACCAGTATCCTGCACTTTGACGAGATGGCTTTAGCGATTTCGACGAGCTGCGTCTGGGCCACTCCCAGAAGTTCCAGGGGAGTCCAGGGATCTATATTGAGCCCCACCCGTTTTAATATGGCCGACGCGTCCGAATACAGCTTTTTCCTATCGACCAGTATGCCTCTGCGGGGCAGCCGGTCAAAAAATATATTTTCCGCTACGGATAAGTATGAGAGCAGGTTGAATTCCTGATACACGACCCTTATGCCGGCGTCCATCGCCTCCCGGGGCGTGAGTGGAGAATAAGGTCTGCCGTCCAGCAGTATCTCCCCGCTGTCCGGGGGATATATCCCGCATATCATTTTAATGAGCGTCGATTTTCCCGCTCCGTTCTCCCCGACCATCGCGTGCACCTCTCCCTGCCGTATCGACAGAGAAACGTCCGAAAGCGCCCTGACGCCGGGGAAATTCTTGGAGACTCTATTTATGGTCAGGATATCTGTATTCATAATATAACCGGCGCCGCCTGGTTCTGTCCGCGCCGCGCGAACAGGAGCCAGGCGGCGTCATATCTTTACTTCAGGTCTTCCGCCGAAACGACTTTGACGTCGGTTCTGACCCAGCCGGATAGTTTCTCTCCGCCCTTGATGCGGAAACCGACCTTGATTGCGTTTGCCGCCATTTCAGGACCGAACTGGTCGACGGTCGCGAGCATCTTGCCCTCTTTGATGAGTTCCTGACATGCGCCTATGTTGTCGAAACCCACCACCTGAATCTGACCGCTCTTGCCGGCCGCTTCTATGGCGCGGACGACTCCGAGCGCCATGGAGTCGTTGGCGCACATGACGCCCTGCGCTTCGGGATACCGCGTGAGCAGGTTCGTCATGACGGTGTTGGCTTCCTCGGTCTCCCAGTGCGCGGTCGTCGATTCGAGCAGTTCGAACTCGTAGTCCGCCACGCTCTTCATGAAGCCGGCTTTGCGCTGCTTCGCGTTATCCGCGCCGGGATTGCCCTCGATGATGATTACCTTCGCGCCCTTACCGATTTTCCCGCCGAGGAAATTGCCGACGAGATATGAGCCTTCCTCGTTATCGGGACCCACAAAGAGGAAATCCTCGGGGAGGTCGTTGTCCTTGAGAGCCTGTTTATCCAGGGTAACGTCGAAGTTGACCACGAGGATGCCCGCGTCAATGGCTTTCTTTACCGATGGAACCAGCCCTACGGAATCGGCCGGCGCGAGGATTATCATGTCGACCTTCTGCGATATGAAGTTCTCCATCGCGTTTATCTGGGTATCTATGTCCGTCTCCGAGTTCATTCCCACCGGAATCAGCTCGAAGGTACCGTCTTCGGCCGCGAACTTGCGCGCGCCCTCTTCCATAGTCTTGAAAAATTCGTTCGCGAGAGATTTCATCACGAGACCGATTACAGGTTTCTCAGCCGCCGGCGCCGCTGTACAGCAGAACGCGAATAGCGTTGCCGCGAGCGCAATGATAAGTATTTTTTTCATGATTGTTTAAATACCCCCTCTTCCAGATCGATCGTGAAACAGCATACCTGAGCGGCAGAACACGTCAAACCGTCATACGAAGCCCCCTCTCCGTTTGAAAACACCGGCCTTACAGCACAACGGCCCCTTGCGGTTGAATGAAACAGAGAACTTGACTGCCGAACTGCGAAAATGTTTTACGAAAATTTTTTCCTAATTATAAGATATACATGCGAACTGTCAATATTTTTTAATCTTTTAAATCACCGGTTTTAATTACCGGCCCGTCAGCGTCTGCCGAGATACAGTTCCAGCGTCGCCCGGTCCACCATCGACGGAAGAACCCCCTGGCGGGATACGCAGAAACCGGCCGCGCAATTTGCCCTGCGGATTGCCTCGGCGATATCGGTTTTCTCATTGAGGTACACGGCGAGAGCGCTTATAAAGGCGTCCGCTCCTCCAGTGGTATCAAGGGAGGGGAACGAAGCGGCGGGGCAGAACTGCGACCGTTCGGCGTCTTTTATGTAACAGCCGGAAGCGCCCATTGTGATTATGACTGCCTTCACACCTCGTTCGAGGAAATGCGCGGCTCTGTCTTCGATCGATTCCAGTCGGGGGCAGAGGATCGCCGCTTCCTTCTCATTCGGAACAAAGATGTCGACCTTTTCCAGCAGGGAACTTCTGATCTCTCGGAGGGCGCTGGGTTTGAGTATCGTGGCGACTCCGTACGATCGAGCCATGTCAGCCGCGAATTCAACGGTCTTCACCGGTATTTCCATGGGCAGAAGACAATAAGAGGCATTCCTGAACAGGGCCTCGTTTTTGGAGATGTCCTCCGGGAGGAGATTGTTGTTTGCCCCCGCGTAGACGATGATGCTGCTGTCGCCGTCGGGGGGGATGTAGATGTACGCCCTTCCGGTGCCCAGATTTTCATCGACCGAGACGCCCTGCGAATCGATTTTATTTTCCACGATTAGGCCGCTTATATTGGCTCCGTCCACGTCCCGGCCGATTTTAGCGATGAGCGACACGCGGGCCCCGAGTTTCGCCGCCCCAACGGCCTGATTCAAGCCCTTCCCGCCTGGAATTGTGCTGATGGCGTTGATGTTCATCGTCTTTCCGACCTGGGGGAGGCCCTCGACATTTATCAGCACGTCCACGTTTATGCTGCCGATGACGAGGATATTTTTCCTGCGGGAGTCGTAAGGAACGTCTATGCCGTCGCATTTCCCGACTTCGGCGTTCCAGTTCAAATCCGCCGGAGCGGGAATCTCGGTCTTTTCTATCACCGCTATTAAGCGCTTGCATTCCCTCTCCCCGTATTCGCGCAGGGGAACTTGTATCCACGATACGGGGCAGTTCGGGCGCCTGCGGCTGTCGCAAGACATCGCGGCTACGGAGATATCCCTGGGGATCGCGAGTGAACAGCGTCTTGCGAGGCGGCATACCTCTTCCGCGATATCCCCGTCGGCACAGACGAACCCCGTGTATCCCAAGGAAAAGATTTCATCGTTCAGGTCGGGGGCGTCGATGATATATTTTTTTTCGTCGAAAAAAATTTGTTTGTCATACAGGCATCTCCTGAAGCCCCTCGAGAAATCCACAGATGAGGGAATATCCTTTCGGATTACGCAGCCTATCCGCTGGTGTCCGAAATCTATGAGTTTTTTCGTTGAGTTGTACCCCGGCGCGGAATAATCTATACCGGATAATTCATGGTTTTGGCCGTACGGCGAACCGCCGATCAGCGAAAAAGGGATGTTGTGCCGCTCAAAATGCTCCTCCGGCGCTTGATTTTCCGATTCCAGCTTTTCCCATAAAACCCCGTCCACCCTGTTGCGGCACAGCATCGCTATGTGCTTCGACTCGACCGCAGGGTCCCCGCCGCTCTTGCATAAAATTACGCCGTAGTTGAGGCCGCACGCGCATTTCATGATCCCTTCAGCGACATCTTCCATCCGGGACGATCCTGAATAGAGAAAACCTATCAGGAATGTCTTTGGACTGGAGTTGTTCTTCACCGACGAATACGGCGTATAGTTATATTCCTTCACTATCGCGAGAACCCGTTCTCTCGTTCTGGGGTTTATGGCGTGATCCTTGCCGTTGACCACCTTCGAGACGGTCGAGATTGAAACATGAGCGAGTTTGGCGATATCCTCGATCCGCATTCCCATACCCTATACCTCTTTCGCTCATAGTTTAAGAAGGCTGATTTATTGACAGAGGCCCAAAGGGTAAAGATTTAAACCTTTATACGGCCTCATTTCAAAACGGCTCAATTTCGTTTCGGCGAATTAATCAGCGTTTCCTTAGTTCAAGAGATACTTATAACCGATTCGGCATCATGTGGCAAGCGCCGCTTAAAAACCGGCTTTATACAGGCCGATTTTTCGAAATTGCAAAATCGCAATGAATGCTTCCTTTGCCGATGATATCATATACGTCAATATGCCGTTCAGAATTTCCACGATGTTTACCTGAAAGCAAAATGCTTACTTTATCGTTTATAACAAGTATATATACCTAAAAAATAAACATATTATAATAAAAACAAGGGGGTTAACCTAATTATTATAAGAAAATATATTGACATATCGCGACCGCTAATTTAAGATAATTTAAAATTGAATGTCGAATAAGCATGGCATTCAGAGAAATATATAGGCTCCGTTCGTACGTCTGGGAAAACTTTTTGCGAACCTTCCTGCTGAAGCGTCGGCGGCAATCCTGACGATGGGCGTTTATGTGTTTATGGATGGACTTGGTACCCTGAGGCCACTGTTGTGCTGTGCAAAAAAAATAGGAGAATACGACGATGAAATAGCATAGGGGATTTTCACTTTTAATTGTAAGTATATTGAGCATAATCGCAATGA
>JAISYN010000099.1 GCA_031269915.1 Synergistaceae bacterium | reverse complement strand
TCCTGGAAAAAGTTAGGGAAAAGTCGGGCGTTCCTTTCGAGACGCTGGTTCCAACTCATTGCAATACCGACAGTTCCATGCTTGAGGGCGCGGCGCGCGGGCAATTGTCTGTTTTTGTGTAAAAACAATCTTCCCGCCATTTCAGGGGATTATTTTCGATGTATTCCGCGATACGGTCGTAATCGTTTCTGTTACGGATGATGTGGTCATGATATGAACGCTGCCAGAGAGGAAACCCTGCCTTTTTTGATGTCAAACCCATCAATGCGTTAATTGTTTTTGGTATGATCGCCATCGTAGGGGACGCCGCCCTCGGCGTCCCGTTATATTCCGCCCCCGGCATCCCGCCATATTCCGCCCTCGGCGTCCCGTTGTTCCATTCCGTCTCGACGCGCAGAAGCAAATGGATGTGGTTTGGCATGATAACATAATTATCGAGAAATACATTGGGATATACGTTCGGAATATTCTCTATATGCTTTTTCACAATATCGCCATACGGCGTAAATTGAATGAACGGGACGCTGTTTTCCGCGGGCAGAAGGACGCTGTTTTCCGCGGACATAGAGACGCCGTTTCCCGCAGGCGGCGGGACGCCGAGGGCGGCGTCCCCTACGGTGGAAATTTCACATAACAATTCCGCGCGGTCTTTTACGCAGAAGGTCACAAAATACGCGCCGTTTTGACTGTAATCGTAATCTTTCAATCGGTTCCGCTTGCGCGCCGCCATATCGCCCATGTTATTTCCTCCAGCGTACATGCCTGTCCGTTTTTATATCCGCACTTTTATCGGGCCGGATTTATCAGAGCATCATGTTTTCGAGCGGTTCGCCGGCGGGCACCATTGGGAAGACGTTATCGCTCTCGGGGATGATGAAGTGGACGAGGGCGGGGCCGGGGACGTTCATGGCGCGTTCGATGGCGAGCTTTACGCCGTTTGGCCTGTCCTCCATAAACGCTTCCACTCCCATGCCTTGCGCGATTTTTACGAAGTCCGGCCTGCGGGAATATACGGTGTTCGAGTAGCGTTTGTTGAAAAACAGCTCCTGCCACTGTTTTACCATTCCCAGACAGTTGTTGTCGAGCACGAATATTTTGATCGGTATGCCGCGGCGCGCGCAGGTGTCGAGTTCCTGTATGTTCATCATCGCGCTGCCGTCGCCCGCTATGCAGACCACCGGCATTCCGCCGCCGCCGTAGTGCGCGCCTATCGCGGACGGTATGCCGAAACCCATCGTGCCGAGTCCGCCGGAGGTGACGAAGCGCCTGGGATAAAGCGCTTTGTGATACTGCGCCGCCCACATCTGATTCTGGCCGACTTCGGTCGTCACTATGGCCTCTCCGCGCAGCACCTCGTCCATCGCTTCGATGACCTGCCACGCGTGAACAGCTCCGTCGCCGGAGTTGCGCGCCAGCGGCTCGGCGGCCTCGAAAGCGCGAACCCGCTCCAACCATCCGGCGCGCGGCGCGCCGCCCGCGCTCCCGGATATCTCGGCGGCGAGCGCGGAGAGCACGCGGGAGGCGTCGCCTATCAGCCAGACGTCGGCGCCTACGCTCTTTTTGATCTCGGCGTTGTCGATGTCGATATGTATCACGCGGGCGCTTTTCGCGAACTCCGCGACTTTGCCGGTGCTGCGATCGGAAAAGCGCGTCCCCACGGCGATAATGACGTCCGCGTTCGTGACGGCGCGATTGGCGGCGGCATGGCCGTGCATGCCGATCATCCCCACTCTGTTGGGATGATCGTCGGATATCGCTCCCTTGCCGAGGAGCGACGTCGCTACCGGTATCCCGAATTTTTCGGAAAACTCCGCCAGCTGGGCGAAGGCGCGCGATATATTGACCCCGTTGCCGGCCAGCAATACCGGGCGTTCCGCTGAGCGGACGAGATCGGCCGCTTCTTCGATACATTCCAGATCCTCGGGCGGTTCGGGAGAATAACCGGGGAAACTCTCGCCGTGACCGGACGCCCTCCGGTACTCGGCGGGCGCTTTCTGCACGTCCACGGGAATATCGACCAGCACCGGCCCCGGCCGGCCGGTGGAGGCGATGTAGAACGCGTCGCGTATCGCGCCCGGTATGCCGGCGGCCGAACGAATCTGCATACTGTGTTTCACCACCGGCATGGAAATGCCCAGTATGAACGCCTCCTGAAAGGCGTCAGTGCCGATGGCCTTCGACGCGACCTGACCTGTTACGGCGACCATCGGCGACGAGTCCATGCAAGCGGTCGCTATTCCGGTGACGAGGTTTGTGGCGCCGGGGCCCGACGTCGCGAAGCAGACGCCGACCGAGCCGCCCGCGCGGGAAAAACCGTCCGCCGCGTGCGCGGCGGCCTGTTCGTGCCTCATCAGCACATGATCTATGGATGAATCGTACAGCGCGTCGTACATAGGTATGACGGTTCCGCCGGGGAGGCCGAAAATCGTCTTCACTCCCTCGTCTTCCAGGGATTTTATCAATATTCCGGCGCCGCTCATGTTCATGGTCTTTGCACTCCTTATAAATTTTTCAGGATTCCGTCGCCCACGGCGGTACAGGCAGCCTCCCCGCCGAATTCGTACGGAAGTTCTCCGGGACGGGACCGCGAGAGATAGCCGTTCACGGCCCGTTCGACGGCGTCAGCGGCCGTGTCGAGGCCGATGTGCCGCAGCATCATGGCGGCGGCGAGTATGGCCGCGATCGGGTTTGCCCTGCCGGAGCCGGCTATGTCCGGCGCGGAGCCGTGCACCGGCTCGAACATGGAGAGCCCGTCCCCGATATTGCCCCCGGAGGCCGTGCCCAGCCCGCCGGCGAGCCCGGCCTGAAGGTCGCTTACGATGTCGCCGAACAGGTTGGGGCAGAGAAGGACGCCGTAGGCGGCGGGGTCGCGCGAAAGATGATAGCAGAGCGCGTCCACGTTCACCGCGCCGTATCTCAGCGACGGGTATTCCGCGCTGAGCACGGCTTTCGCCGTGTCCTCGAAATATCCGTAAAGCGCGGGGGCCGCGTTGGATTTGGTCACCACCGTCACCAGGCTCTCCCCGCGTTTGAGGGCGGATTCGCAGGCGTAGCGGGTTATGCGCTCCACGCCGTGGCGGGTATTGAGCGCCACCTGCGCGGCGAAGGGCATACCCGGGGACACGGCGAGTTCCAGGCGTCCGCGCAGCGAGTAGCCGCCGCGTTCGAGGGATATCGGAAGGTCGGATACGCCCGATTCGTATATGCCGCCCAGCCCCATGTAAAGGTCCTCGGTGTTCTCGCGCACCACCAGGGAGTCGATGGCCCTGCCGCCCATCGGCACAGGCGTCGGCACGTTGGGGAGGGACTTTGACGGACGCAGATTGACGTACTGATCGAAGACGAAACGGAGCGCCAGCAGAATCCCGCGCTCCAGAACGCCGGGCTTCACGCTGGGCGAGCCTATCGCGCCCAACAGCAGCGCGTCTCTGCCGGACATATCCTCTATGGCCCGCTCGGGCAGAATTTCGCCCGTATCGAGATAGCGCGACGCCCCGAACGGATACTCGTCCCATTCGAGCGAAGCGCCCTCCAGAGAGGCCGCGGCTTCCGCCGCTTTTCTCGCTTCTGCTATAACTTCCGGCCCTATCCCGTCGCCGGCTATCACGGCTATTTCGTACTTTTTCTTTTTTGCAGCGGTTTCGCTCATTTCTTGCCTCTCAGTCTTTCCCTGACATAGGGAACAAGTCCGCCCGCCGCGAAAATGCCGCGCAAAAATTCGGGCGCGGGGGCGGATGTGAAAACTCTGCCGTTCGCCGCGTTTTCGATGCGGCCCGAGGCAATATCGATCTTCAGCTCGTCTCCGGATTTCACGGCTCCCGGGGATGCCGCCTCCGGGCATTCCAGTATGGGAAGGCCGATGTTGATCGCGTTGCGATAGAATATCCGCGCGTACGAGGCCGCAATCACGCAGGAAACGCCGGCGGCCTTTATGGCTATCGGGGCGTGTTCCCGGCTGGAACCGCAGCCGAAGTTCGCGCCCGCCACGACGACGTCCCCGGGCTTTACCGATCCGGCGAACGAGGCGTCGATGTCCTCCATGCAATGGGGGGCAAGTTCGGCCGGATCGCTGGTCGAAAGATAACGCGCCGGTATTATGACGTCGGTGTCCACATTGTCGCCGTAAACCCACGCCCGCCCCCTGATTGTAACGCCACTGTCACTCATGCTCTCTCAAGCCTCGCTTTCCGTTTCATAAGGGCGAAAACCGTGGGCTCCGCCCACACCCGCAAGGGGGCTGAGCCCCCTTGACCCCTGTTTAGAGGGTCCAGGGAGCTGGCTCCCTGGCGGGGTTTGGGGCGGAGCCCCAAGGTTTTCGCTTATGCGCCCAGCGCGTCGCGCGGGTCGGCGACGCGGCCCAAAAGGGCGCTCGCGGCGGCCACTTTGGGGCCGGCGAGTATTATCTCGCTTCGTTTATGGCCCATCCGGCCGACGAAATTTCTGTTGCTGGTCGAGACGCAGCGCTCGCCCTCGGCCAGTATCCCGAGATGCCCGCCCATACAGGGACCGCACGTCGGCGTGCAGACAGACGCGCCGGCGTCGGTGAAAATTTTTATCCACCCGCGTTCGAGCGCCTCGTTATAGACCTCGTAGGAGGCGGGTATCACCATCAGCCTGACGCGTTCGTGAACGCGCCTGCCTTTCAATATTTCCGCCGCCGCCGAGATGTCCGACGCGCGGCCGTTGGTGCAGCTTCCTATGAACACCTGATCTATTCTCATATCGCCGCACTCCCGCGCCGGCAGGGCGTTGCCGGGCAGATGAGGAAGGGCGACCGTCGGCTCGACCGCCGAGGCGTCCATCTCCACCGTCCTGAAATATTTCGCGCCCCCGTCGGGGCGGAGGGGCGTGAAATCCCGCGACTTGCGGGCATTCGCGTAAGCGAGGGTGCGCTCGTCCGGCACGAACAGGCCGCACTTCGCCCCGGCCTCGACCGACATATTGGCCATCGTGAATCTGTCGTCCATCGACAGATGATCCACGGCCTCGCCGTGAAATTCTATCGACATGTAACGCGCGCCCTCGACGCCTATCAGTCCTATCAGGTGAATGATGAGGTCCTTGCCGCCTATCCATTCCGACGGGCGGCCGCGCATGACGACTTTGACCGTCTCCGGCGCACGGAGCCACGTCTCCCCCAGCGCCCATATTGCCGCGATATCCGTGTGCCCCATTCCCGCGCCCAGCGCGCCCAGCGCGCCGTAGGTGCATGTGTGGCTGTCGGCCCCGATTATTATCTCGCCTGGCAGCGCGTTGCCGGTCTCGGGGATGAAAGCGTGTTCGACGCCGGCGCGCCCGACCTCCCAGAATTTCATTCCCTGTTCCAGGGCAAAGGCGCGCGCGCGGCGCGCCTGCTCCGCGGAGGCGATGTCCTTGTTCGGGGTGAAGTGATCGAGGATTATGGCGGTTCTCTCAGGGTCGAAGACGCGATCCGCTCCCATCCTGCCGAACTCCTCTATCGCGGGAGGCCCCGTGATGTCGTTGGCGAACGCGAAATCGACGCTTACCCGGCAGACCGCGCCGGGAAAAACTTCGTCCGGCGTGCGCGAGGCTATTATCGCCTCGGCCAGCGTGCGTGGCATCTAGATCGCCACCTCTCTAGCGGCGGCCGCGGAGTAAAGGCGGTTTACGGCCTCTATGTAAGCCCTTATCGTCGCCTCTATTATGTCGGTGCTTGCGCCCCTGCCCTGAGCCTTGATCTCCTTGTAACGCAGGATGACGTGCGCCTCGCCCACGGCTTCGGCAAGCTCGCTCGTAGCGCGTATGCGGAACTCGGCGAGTTCGGGTGAAAAGGGCAGCAGTTTGAGTATGGCTTTGTACGACGCGTCCACCGGCCCGTTGCCCACGGCGGCCTCGGTTGTCTCAGCCCCGTCGTGCGCGAGAGTGATGGAGGCCGTCGGTTTGCCGCCCGAACCTATCGTCACCGCGTAATCCTTCAGTTCGTAACGCTTCTCCGGGGTGAGGCTCAATATCCTGTCGAGCAGGAACGCCTCTATGTCGCCGTCGGTCACGTCCTTTTTCTTGTCGCAGAGTTCCTTGAAATATTCGAAAGCCGCCGAACTCTGTTCGGGCGTCAACTGATAACCGAGCTGTTCCACCCTTTCGCTGAAGGCGTGCCGCCCGGAGTGCTTGCCCAGATGGAGGTCGGTGCCGGGAGCGCCCACGCTCTCGGGAGTCATTATCTCGTAAGTCGCCTTGTTGCAGAGCATGCCGTGCTGGTGAATGCCGGCCTCGTGCGCGAAGGCGTTTATTCCGACGACGGCCTTGTTCGGCTGCACGGGAACGCCGGTGAGCCCTGAGACCAGCTTGCTCGTGGAGAAGAATTTCGAGGCGTCTATCTTCGTATCCACGCCGAAATGGTCTTTCCTCGTCCGGAGGGACATGACTATCTCCTCCATAGCGGCGTTACCGGCGCGCTCGCCCAGGCCGTTTATCGTGCACTCCACCTGCCGCGCTCCGGCCCGCACCGCCGCGAGCGAGTTCGCCACGCCGAGGCCCAGGTCGTTGTGGCAGTGCACCGACCAGATAACGCCCGGCCTGTTCACCCTGCCGATTATCGCGCGGCAGAATTCCTCGAACTCATAGGGCATGGCGTATCCCACCGTGTCCGGTATGTTGAGCGTCGCAGCGCCGTTTTCTATCGCCGCGGTGAAAACCTCGGCGAGAAAATCCATGTCGGAGCGGCTGGCGTCCTCGGCCGAAAATTCCACGTCCGGCGTTATGCTTCTCGCCAGTTTTACGGCCTGCGCGGTCTCGCGCAAAACCTCGTCCGGGGTCATCCTGAGCTTGTACTCCATGTGAATGGCGCTGGTCGCTATGAAGGTGTGAATCCTCGAACGCGCCGCGCCCCGGAGGGCCTCGGCGGCCGCCGTTATGTCGCTCTCTTTAGTACGGGCGAGCCCGGCTATCACAGGGCCGCGCACCTCCGACGCGACGCGGGCCACGGCTTCGAAATCGCCCTTGGACGACGCGGGGAAACCCGCCTCTATGATGTCCACGTTCAGCCGTTCGAGAGCGCGCGCTATCTGCACTTTTTCGCCGGTATTGAGATTGATGCGGGCGGCCTGTTCGCCGTCGCGCATGGTGGTATCGAAAATTCTGACGATATCGCCGGAAGCGTTCATGCTAATACTCCGGGGCTTCTTTTTTGGCGAGCCACGGCATCATGGAGCGCAGATCGCGCCCCACGCTCTCTATGAGCTGATCGCGCTCGGCGGCGACCCACTTCTTCATCCTCGGCCTTCCGGCTCTGTTTTCGAGAATCCAGTCCTTGGCAAACGTTCCGTCCTGAATTTCGGACAGTATCTTCCTCATGTTGGCCCTGGCGGCGTCATCGATGACGCGGCGTCCGGAAACGGCGTCGCCGTATTTGGCGGTGTCGCTGACCGAATAGCGCATCCACGAGAGCCCGCCCTCGAAGATGAGATCGACGATCAGCTTGACCTCGTGCAGGCACTCGAAATACGCCACCTCCGGCTGATACCCGGCCTCGACCAGCGTGTAGAAGCCTGCTTTTATCAGCTCGCACAGACCGCCGCAGAGCACGGCCTGTTCCCCGAACAGGTCGGACTCCGTTTCCTCCTTGAACGTGGTCTCCAGTATGCCGGCCCTGCCCGCGCCTATGCCGACGCCGTAGGCGAGCGCTATTTCCATCGCGCGGCCGGAGGCGTTCTGGTAGACGGCCACCAGCGCCGGGACGCCCTTGCCTTCCTCGTACATGCGGCGCACGATGTGCCCAGGGCCCTTTGGGGCTATCATAAAGACGTCGTTCTTTTTGGATGGCGTCACCTGCCCGAAATGAACGGCAAACCCGTGAGCGAACGCCAGAACCGCGTCCTCTTTCATGTTGGGCGCCACTTCCCTGTTGTAGACGTCGGCCTGAATGTGGTCGGGCACGAGGAACATGATGATATCCGCGCGTTTTGCCGCCTCGGCCGGCGAAAAGACCTCGAATCCGTCGTTACGGGCGGTCTCCCTTGATTTGCTGCCCTCGTGCAGGGCGACTATGACCGTTACGCCGCTTTCTTTCAGGTTCTGCGCGTGCGCGTGCCCCTGACTGCCGTAACCGATCACCGCGACCGTCTTGCCGGACAGGACTTTGAGATTAGCGTCCATATCGTAATACACTTTTGCCATTTCAAACACTCCTTATTTTAGGATTTAATATATTCGATTACGCGCCGCCGGTAAAACGATCAGACGGCGCTGCGCGACACTTCGCCGTCGGCCATTAGAACGCCGACGTCATATTTTCCGCCGCCGAAGCCCGCGCGTCCGAGGGCCACCGAACCGGAGCCAGCCATCTCCAATATGCCGTACTCGCGCAGCGCCTCGGTGCAGGCTTGCAGTTTGCCCTCGTCTCCCGTCACCTCCAGCGTGAGGGCGCCGCTTCCCATATCGACGACCCGGCAGCGGAAGACCTCCGCTATCTGAAGGATATGCGGCCTGGTTTCCATGTCGGCCCTGACTTTGATCAGCGAAAGCCACCGCTCGACGAACTTGCCCCTCTGACTGAGGTTTTCGACCGAAATGACCTCGACGAGCTTAGTGAGCTGTTTCTCGACCTGCGCATGCGCCCATTCGTCGGCGTCAACCATTATGGTGAATCTCGAAATGCCGGGAGTATCGGTCTGCGCGACGCTGAGGCTTGTTATGTTGTAATTGCGCCTGTATATCAGGCTCGCAATCCTCATCAAAACCCCCGGACTGTCCTGTGTGATAACGCTGAAAGTACATCTCATGACAATTTCCCCCTGCGCGTAATGATAGAATTATAAATTCGCGAACGCCCGCGTATCGGCCACAAAAAAAGGGCCGGAGCCCCTCGGGGTCCCGGCCCGGTCTTGATCGACGCTGTTCAGACGCCAATCAGCCTCGGGCGGGACCCGCGGCTAAGTACCAGAACCAGAATTATCACGAAACTGAAAATTACGTTCATGTACACGGCGATCCCTCCTTGGCCTGTCGGCGAGCTGTTCTGTCCGTTTAAGAAGGCTGATTTCGCCCTGCGCCCGAAGGGTGAAGACCTGAACCCTTGCGGCGGCGTCCCGCCAAACGGCAAAATGCCGTTTTAGCGAATCAATCGGCGCTTCCTCGAACTGGAGGACATTTTATACATGAGAACGGCTTTTGTCAATGACCTCGGGTTCTGCCCAAACCCGGCAAGGAGCAAGCTCCGCCGCATCATGTTATAATTTATAACATGGGTCCGGGGAACTGGTTCCCCGGCCAGGGCGACAGCATTTACTTTTGAGCAAAGAAGAGTCAGAATTGAGGAATGAATATACAAAAATTGAAGGAAGAAATAGCGGAAGTGAATGACCCACGCCGGGCATATGGGAATCTTCGTCACAAACTTGAGGATATAATTAT
>JAISYN010000070.1 GCA_031269915.1 Synergistaceae bacterium | reverse complement strand
GTAGTCGATCGAGTCGATCCCGATCCGATCGAAACAATTAAAAGCGGTGATTTTGTCGAAGTAGACGCCACAAACGGTTCTATAAAAGTGAGGCGTTAATGAGTAAAAATTCATAACTTGGATTTTGAATCCAAGTTATATTTAGGAGGAGGAAGAACATGAAAAAGATTTTCGCGTTGACATTGGTTTTCGCTCTCGCAAACGTATTGTTTGTATGTTCCGGCAGCGGTGTTGCATCCGCATCCATCGCGAACACCTACTACACTGGCAAGAACGTCACATGGATCATACCCTGGGCGGCGGGCGGCACTACCGACGTAATGGGCCGTAAGCTCGCTTCCCTGGTTGAAAAGAAGCTGGGTTGCACGTTCGTAATCCTCAATACCAATGGCGGTGGTGGACTTGTCGGTTTCAACACGATAATTGCCGCTGGTAAGGACGGTTATACTATAGGATCTGTTTCCCCCTCTATGCTTCTCTTCAAGGCCACAGGCAAAGCTGACGTATCCTATGATCAGGCGGACTTTCTCTGCACGATGGCGACGGTTCCCACAGCGCTCGTAGTACCCGCCGATTCCCCATATAAGACGCTCGACGATCTGATCAAATATGCGTCCTCGAATCCTGGAGCTCTCAGATACGGCAACTCTGGCATTGGCGCGATCTACCACGTCGTCGGAGAGAGCCTGGCCAGGAAGGTCGGCGTAAAATTCATGGCCGTCCCGTACAACAGCGGCACCGAAGGCGCAACCGCCGCTGCTGGCAAACATGTCGAATTCGCGATCTGCGGCGTTTCTGAAGCGACTCCGCTGATTGACGCTGGTCAGTTGAAGCCTCTGTGCATATTCGGTACCGATCATGTCAATAAATATCCAGATGTGAAGACTACTGAGGAACTTGGCTACAAGGGACTGCTTGGCTCCTGGACGGGGGTCGCCATGCCTGTTGATTGTCCTTCAGAGGCAAGGGAAGCCCTGATGACTGCTCTCAAGGAGGTCATCACATCGGACGAATGGGTCCAGTACCTCGACACAATTGGAAACATCGCTAAATTCATGTCGGGTGAAGAGCTTGCTAATTTTTTGGACGAACAGAATAGGACGTTTGCGGAAATTATGGCCGACGCATAAGCTCGGATATCGTCGTATCATTCAATGGTGCATCACACTGATCCGGTATGTGGACGTTCGGTTTCAGTATGATGCCTGATATATAAGAAACGGTAATGGAGCCGTGAAGCAGATATCGGAATGACATGCGGAACCGGTGCCATCTGTGGCGGCAGCGTGAAACGCGAGGCGAGTGTGGCGTTGCCGCCTTTGCATCAGAAGGGTAGTGAATGAATGAGAGCCAAGACAAAGACTTCATATATTCTTATCGCAACACTGGCTGCTTTTGGGGTATTTGTATTGTTCCTTATGAGGAACTGGAAAACGGCTCCCTATTCGAGCGGATATGGGCCGGGCTTTTATCCTACAGTTCTAGTGATCGTTTTGTTTCTGCTTCTTCTGATACTCTTTATCCAAGAGACGTTCATGGACAGAAAAAGCGCGAAGAGCAATGCCGCCGCAACGGAGGGGACGGATGCGGGCAAACCTGAGTTCACTCTGTTCTGGGCGAAATATCCGGCTATCATGTTCGGGATGATGATAGTATACAGCATTCTGCTCGAAAAGCTGGGCTTTATAATCGTCACCTTCGTTTTTTTGGTTTCCGGCATGTTTCTCTTCAGAGGCAAACCGGTGATGAATATCGTTCTGTCGGTGTTTTTTACGGCGATTTTATATTTTGTTTTCGGAAAACTGTTGCTTGTCAGACTTCCAGTCAGCACATTCTTTGGAGGGTGATTCTATGGATTATTCAATCGTCGATCTTTATACTGCGGGACTGTCCCACGTGCTTCACTGGAACACGCTGTACATGCTCCTGCTTGGGGTCGTTTCCGGCGTTATAATCGGCGCGATGCCCGGTCTGTCGGCCACTATGGCTGTCGCTGTCATGACGCCGCTGACGTACAATATGGATACCGGGCCGTCGTATGGACTTTTGATGGGCGTCTTCTGCGGAGCTGTTTACGGTGGCTCCATCACAGCAGTCGTCGCCAATATCCCAGGCACGCCGGCCGCTATTATGACGATGCTGGACGGACATCCTATGGCGATGAAGGGGAAGGCGGGGCTCGCCATAGGCGTGGCCACGATAGCCTCCGTCATAGGAGGGCTTTTCAGTGTCATCATCCTCTCGATAACGGCCTTTCCGCTCGCAAAGGCGGCGCTTGCTTTCAGCGCTCAGGAATATTTCGGGGTCGCGTTGATCGGGTTAGCGGTTATTGCAATTATATCCGAAGGTTCCATCGTCCGCGGTCTCATCAGCGGCATCATCGGGCTCCTGCTGGCGGCGATAGGTTCCGATCCGATGACGGGCGCGCTGAGATTCACTTTCGGAAGCGCATACCTGCTCGACGGACTTGAAATGGTTCCCGTCCTGATTGGCTTTTTCGGTCTCGTCTCATGTTTTGAGATGAGCGAAAAGACTGCAGAGGAAATCACAGTCATCAAGGAGATAGGCAAGGTGTTTCCGACATGGAATGAGTTCAAGAGATTACTTCCGACCATCGCCAGGGGATCGGTTATAGGAACGATCATAGGTGCCATCCCAGCGGCAGGCGGCACAATTGCCGCCATCGTCGCATACGGTACAGAAAAGCGCATTGCCAAAAACCCAGAAGATTACGGCAAGGGTGAAATGAGGGGCATCGCGGCACCTGAATCCGCTAACAACGCAGTCACAGGCGGAGCCATGATACCTATGCTGGCGCTCGGAGTCCCTGGCGACGCTGCCACTGCCATACTGCTCGGCGCGCTGACGATCAAGGGACTGACCGCTGGCCCATTGTTGTTCACAAATCACATGGACGTAGTCTCATCGATTTTTATCCTGCTCGCAATGTCCAACATCCTGTTTTTCTTCGTTGGAATTTTAGGAGGCGCAAAGGTTATAAGCAGGATCATTACTGTCCCAAGGGAATATATCGTGCCGCTGATACTCATGTTCTGTATAGTTGGCGCGTTTGCGTCGCGCTCCGCGACGTTCGATATCTGGTCGCTTCTCGTTATAGGGCTTATCGGTTATATTTTCTCTAAAGTGAATTTACCCGCGAGTCCCGCTGTACTGGGATTTGTTCTGGGCGATCTGTTCGAAACCGGCTTTCGCAGAGGCATGATGCTGAGCCACGGTAACTTCCTCGACTTCTTTGCCCGCCCGATTTCCGGGGTATGCATAGCGGTTTCCATTGTAATCGTTTTTCTGCCGTATATAGCCAAACTCGTTGGGGGATTCCTGGCAAAGAAAAACAAATCAGACGCGTCCTGGTGACGAAGACGTAATACAAGAGTAGCAGAACATTATTTGAGAAGGAGGAAAGCAGATTTGATAATAGACGTTTTGGAGAATTTCGGCCGCTACTATTGCCTGGGGAAAAGATTTGAAGAAGCGTTCCGCTTCCTTGCGAAAAACGACGCTGGCTTTCTGACATTGGGGAGGCACGATATCGTCCTTGGAGAGGTATACGCGAACGTTAGAGAATACGACGTAAAAGATGGAGATGGCGTTGTCCTGGAGTCTCACCGCCGCTACGCTGACGTGCAATGCGTCATTGAAGGAGAGGAGATCGCTGGTTACATTCCTGTCGTGGATGTTACTCCGGCTACCGAGTATGACGAGAATACGGACAGTATCTTTTATAAGGGCAAAGGCGAACATTTCGCACTGCGGACCGGGCGATTCGCGGTTTTCTTTCCTGGAGACGCCCATGCGGTAAGAATTTCTCCGCCGGGAGGCTCACATGTCAAGAAAGTCGTCGTCAAGGTACTTATCGCGTAAACCCGCACGATATGCGGAATGCTTAGGCGATTGTTTGTTGATACCAGGTATTTGCACTCAAAGGAGGAGTTGGAATGAACAACGGCAAAGTCGCTCTGGTAACAGGCGGTGGGGCAGGCATCGGCAAAGCGATTGCTCACAGGCTCGCAAAAGATGGTTACATTGTTGTGGTAAACGGACGGCGTCCAGAGAATACCCAGGAAACTGTTGAAGAAATAAAGCGGTTGAAATTCGATGCTATTGGCATTGTGGCAGATGTCTCGGTGGAGCGGGAAGTCGTCGACATGGTCGAGAAGGTCATAGAAAAATACGGTCGTATTGATGTCCTAGTCAATAATGCCGGTGTCTGTCCGATACGCGGGCTCGACAAGGTAACGTCGGAGGGCTTTGAACACACGATGCGCACGAACGTATTTTCGATGTTCTATTGTTGCATGGGTGTATCGAAATACATGATTAACCAGCGTAGCGGCAAAATAATCAATGCGGGCAGTCAGTCTTCCTTCAGGCAGTCTCCCCAGACGATCGAATACGCAACTTCAAAATGGGCCGTAAGAGGACTCACTCGGACGTTCGCAGCCGCGCTCGCACCTTACAACATCAATGTAAATGCGTACTGCCCAGGCACAGTTATAACTCCCATGCAGCTTGGAGTGGCTGAGGAGCGCGGCAGGATGGCAAACATGACTGCCATGGAGTACTATGAGAAAATCCGTTTCAAAGATATCCCGCTTGGAAGGGATCAGCCGGCCGATGAAATAGCTGCCTTCGTATCATTCCTTGCATCCGAATCAGCTCAAAATATAACCGGTCAATGCGTCATGATCAACGGCGGACAGGTAATGTGTTGATGTTATATACACAACGAGACTCCTGGTGGCCACGCTTGACAAATAAACTTTTGCGATAGCATTATTGACAGAAAGTGGGTGAAGGAATTATGGTACTGGATCTTTTTAAACTGGATGGCAGAAAAGCGATTATAACGGGCGGAAGCAGGGGTTTGGGGCGTGCTTATGGCCAAGCGCTACATGAAGCTGGCGCAGAGATTGTACTTATCGATATCCTTGACAAGGTCAGGGAGACAGTCGCCGAAATCGGTTCTGGCTGTGGTGCGGCAGTGCATTATGTTATAAGCGATCTGCTTGACAGGGATAGCCTCGACAAAGGCTTCAGGGAATCGCTCGAACTGCTAGGAGGCCATCTCGACATTCTTGTAAACAATGCCGGGATAAACGCCAGAGGCGAAACCATCGGTTATAAGATGGAAAACTGGGATAGAATCATCGGACTCAATCTCACTACTCAGTTTATGATGTGTGTACGTGCGGCTGAGGTCATGGTTAAACAGGGTAAAGGCAAGATTATCAATGTCAGTTCTGCCGTCGGAGTGACTGGTGGAGTCCAAAGCGCAGCGTATTCGGCAAGCAAAGGCGGCATCACGACCATGACGAAGACGATGTCCAACGAATGGGCGCCTATGGGTATAAATGTGAACGCGATCGCGCCCGGTTACATAAGCACCGATTTAAATTCGAGCGCTAGCGAGGAAAGGCGAAAGTACATTACAGCACGTATACCTAAGGGTTACTGGGGCGAGCCCAGTCTCCTCAAGGGAACGATTGTGTATCTCTGTTCCGACGCGGCCGACTATGTCACTGGTGTCATCCTTCCTGTAGATGGGGGTTTTCTTTCCAGATAAACCTGGTACTCCGAGGGGGCAATGTACGGCCCCCTCAATCATAGATGTGACAATATTTTAAGTAAGGTATGTGTAGGAGTATCTGTATGAAAAACACAATAGCTCAGTTGAATAAAGTTATTGGACACTATATGGCCCAAATAATTTTGGGAATGGTGTTTGTGGCATATTTTTTCCCTCTTTTTGACCTGCCGGGGCAAGGAACAATAATAGTGATTGGCTTTGCGATTTTATCATTCACTTCTTCATTGGGCACAACGATTTCCGATTTTATAAATAGGCTGAAAAACCCGTGGCTAAGCGTCTATTTGTTATTGTTGGTTCACGTGATGTGTCCTTTTGTCGCCTTTCTTCTCGGACATATTTTTTATCCGCAAGATCAAGCTGTACGGCTCGGATTGTTGATTTCAGGATCTGTACCCATGGCTACGACCAGCTTAATGTGGACAGCGCTCAGTAAAGGTTCGGTCAGTCTGGCGGTCCTGACGGTCTCGATCGGAGCCTTAATTTCGCCAATAGTTTTGCCGTTATGTTTTTTTGTCACTGTGGGGAAAACTGTTGCGTTGGATTATGTTTCAATTATATTGCAAATGCTGGTGATGGCGACGATTCCTAGCCTGTTAGGTATGTTGTTTACGAAATTCGTCAGTGAGACGAACTGCGATGAAGTTGCGACATATCTTAACCCATTATCCAAATTTGTGCTGATTTTTATAATGTATTTAAATATTTCAACCTGTCTTCACGATTTTAAACCGTCTTTTACCACTATCAAGTTGTTATTTGTCGTATTTATTTTTGTTTCAGTGAATTACCTTGTGGGTTACGTTGGCATTTCAATATTGCAAGGGAAAACATTTCAGGAGCGCATAGCCGGTGTATTCTGCTGCGGTTTGCGAAACAACGGCTTTGCGATGCTCATAGCTATTACATATTTCGAGTCGGCGGCGGCTATTCCGATAGTTTTAGCTGTGGCGGCACAACAGCCTATTGCTGGAGTAGTAAGCAATCTCATACTGAGGCATCCTGATAAAAATGCCTATTTGCTTGACTAAGTGAAGAATATTCAAAACAATATTTACACGAGAGAATATCCTATGGCTTTTGATGAACGCGAGAAAGGAGGGATTTTTTAGCGCTTGTAAACTAAAAACAGCGTTTAAATGCGTTTTTAGCAAAACTGGATCTCACTCAACACAATACATTGCATAAGGGGGAATTGTCATGAGAAAAATGGGCTTTTGCGCTGTATTATTTTGGGTTCTTTGTATTATTTCAGTGACGTTTGTCTTTTCACCGATTGGTGAAGGAGCCGATCAAATGGCATTTCCCGAGAAAGATATTAAGATGATTATTCCCTGGTCTGCCGGCGGAGGAACAGATATCATCGGACGACAAATCGCCTCTCAGATGGAAAAAATATTCGATGTCAATATCATTGTTGAAAATGTGACAGGTGGCGGCGGTGCCGTAGGATTTAAATGTTGCGCGGATTCGGCACCAGATGGTTACACTCTCACTATGGGAACTCCGTCGATGCTTCTTCAAAAATACGCGAACTCCACTTATGTCGATTACAAGTTGTTGGATCATAACTTTTTGGCCCAAGTATTCTCAGCTTCATCCTCAAAAAGAAAATTGAAAGGATAACGGAGTGATAATTATGGAATCAAGATTACAGAGTATTGCGGACAAATTAATCGCAAGAGGTTACGAGGTGCAGATATTCAATGATAAGGAAGGTGCCAAAAGGGCAGCAATCGAAATA
>JAISYN010000010.1 GCA_031269915.1 Synergistaceae bacterium | reverse complement strand
CGGACAGGGGCAACCCAAAACTCGCAGGAATAGCGGACGGCCTCGATCCGGCGGTGTTTGCTATGATAAAGAGCGCGGTCGAAGGCGCGCGCGGCAAAAATTGCTGGGTGGGAGTGTGCGGCGGAATAGCCGGCGATCCGATGGCCGTTCCGGTGCTGATAGGTCTTGGAGTCAACGAATTGAGCGTCAGCGCTCCGGCGATACCTCAGATAAAATCGCGAGTGCGAGAACTGTCAAAGGCTGGCTGCGAGGAGATAGCGTCGCATGTTCTGGAACTCCCCACAGCCCGTGAAGTCAGGGAGTATCTGCGGCGGACCGTTCTTTAACGATCCGGGAAATTTGGAAGCATGACGGAATTGTCAAAAGCTGGAATCGAGGTAGACTGATCGGCCCCGCATAGTTAAAATATGTCGCAGACTCTCCCGAAGGGAACGAGTACGCGACTTTTTTGATGAGGTGAGGACATATGCCGATAATTTCGATCAAAGACATTCTCGAAGCGAAATACAGAATAGCCAACGTAGTCCACCATACTCCGCTCGTCCGCTCGGAATCACTCAGTTCCATGGCCGGCGTCGAACTTTTTTTGAAGGCCGAAAATTTTCAAAAGACCGGATCGTTCAAGATAAGAGGGGCTTGCAACAAGATTTTCGCTATTCCCCGTGAAGAGGGAGCCAAAGGAATAATAACCGCTTCGTCCGGGAATCACGGACAGGCCGTCGCGTATGCCTGCCGCATTTTCGGCTACGAGGCGACCGTAATAATGCCTGAGGGAGGTTCGCCGGCCAAAGCGGCCTCGATAGAGGCTTACGGGGCAAAACTCATCTATTGCGGCACGACTTCGGAAGAGCGTATCGGGCTCGCAAAAAAGATATGCCGTGAAAGAGGGCTCACTTTCATTCCTCCCTACGACGACCCGTTCGTGATGGCGGGACAAGGCACGACCGGCATTGAAATAATTGAGGATATCGACGAAGTGGCAGCCGTCCTGGTTCCTACGGGAGGCTGCGGACTGATATCGGGCATAGCAACTGCGATCAAGGAGCAGAAAACCGGCATAGCGGTATTCGGCGTAGAGCCTGAAGGCAGCAACAGCACTTCGATGTCTTTCAGGGCGGGCAAGAGAACCGCTCTCGATAGAATAGAAACCGTAGCGGACGGCATCAAGACGACCATCCCCGGAGAATTGACATTCCCCCTCGTACAGCGATATGTCGACGATATGTTTACGGTAACGGACGACGACATACTGCACGCGCAGTTTCTGATACTGGAAAGGTGTAAAATGCTGGCCGAGCCGACCGGGGCGGTTTCCGTGGCCGCTGTCCTGAGCGGGGTTCTGCCCGAAAAATTCAGGGGAAAAAAGATAGTGGCGGTAGTGAGCGGAGGCAACATGGCTATCCCACAGCTTGCGGATTATCTCAAAAAATTTTGTCAGTCACGGCATTAATCGCGTACATATTTCTGGTATTTACCGCATGAAATTCATTCCCTCGACATCTTGCCGATAATAGGAATATTATGGGGGTGCCATGACATGAAAATCGATCCCGTTCACAAATGTCCGTACTGCGGCTACGTATATCAGGTTGTCTTTGGAGAGAACACCTTTTCGAATCTATTCTCCGACCCAAGGGGCAGAGTCGCGGTTCACTCGATAATACAAGTTTGCCCGCACATTGTCTGCGGCAAAACCGAGGTCTCAGTGGAGGCAGGTTTGCCGCCGGCCGCCCAGAAAGGCAGGAGCGAGGCGGAACGCGCCAAGGCGCGGTACGACCTCCCGAACTCGTTTTTTTCAAGCCGCCTCTTGCCCTCCGAAGTCAGCGGCAAGCGGGAGTTTAACGTCAGTGATGTACCGGAGACCGTTTTCCGCGATTACGACGAAGCTTGCAGGCTCCTTCGCACAAGCCCCTGCGCCTCGGCCACATATGCCCGCAGGTGCCTTCAGGCGATGGTCAGGAAAAAATTCAAACTTAAACCGGGCAAATTTCAGAATGAGATAAAGGCTCTGTCGTCAATGAACGGAGTTATCAGGCAGGAGGTCGTCGATGCCCTGGAATATGTGCGTAAAATGGGGAGGTTCCGGGCAATGCCCGACGACGACGTCAAAGTGCTGGTCGATGTCAGCTATGACGAAGCGCAGCAAACGATAGACGTAATTGAAGCGCTCATGTTCGACTGGTTCATAGCGCCGGCGGAAAGAGACAAGCGGGTCGGCGCTTTGAAAGCGATCATAGAAAGCAAAAAACAGTGATCGATGCGCATAAATATGAATCAATCATGTTCTCCTGGCATTCGAACCATTGTCTTCGTCTTTGTGAAGGGCTGTTTCCGGAAGCGTTATAACCTCAACGTCCTCATGAGGAGATGCGCGCCATTCCTCATTAGATGTTTTATGCGTCTGCCCGCCGCCGCGCGGTATATCACGTTTTATACGTCCGTATCTCCGTGACGCAGCGCCAGGCAACAGGCCGAAATTGGCAAGCAGCAACATCAGCGCCATAGCGGCTATAAAAACAATTACCGCGATCAAAATAAAACGCATCAAAAAAATCACTATCGCAATAATCACGGCTAAGATCAAAAGCCCCTGCATGGCGCGCCCCCCTAAGCGGTTGGTACGGCGTCACATATCCATCAGCTTTCTCTGCATCACCGAAAGCCCGGCGCCAGGTTCGATTTTGTAACCGGACTTCAAACAGGCGCGTTCGATGGAAGCTACGAGAGATATCAATATATGGGCGTCGATGTTGCCCATGTGTCCTATACGAAAGCCGGCGCCCGATAAATTGCCGGGACAGGCGGCTATGTGCGCTCCTTCATCGTAAACGGCGCCGCGAAAACTCACATCGTCGAAGCCGCTGTTTTCCGGGTAGAGAGCGACAGTCACGGTAGGAGCGGCGATATCCTCGTCCGCGCCCATCACAAAACCTATGGCGCGAAGCGATTCGCGTATCGCGTCCGCGTAAGCTCTGTGCCTTTTGAAGCGATTTTCCAGCCCTTCTTCCTTGATAATGCGCACCGCCTCGCAGAATGCCCATATCATGTTGACCGCGGGCGTTCCCCAATATCTGTTGGTGTCTCTCATGACCGGCGCCCATCTTTCGAAATCAATATAAGCTTCGGTCAGAAGGGGCATTGATTCGCGTTTCTCAAGCGCGCGTCTGCTCGCCCACAGCACGCCCAAGCCGGGCGCGGCTCCAAAACATTTTTGCGAGCACGTGAGCATCACGTCGACACCCCAGTCCATGTAAAACTCGACTCCGCCCATAGAGGCGACGCCGTCTACAACCACGAGAACGTCGGGATGTTCGGAGCGCATCATGCTCATCAGTTCTCGCAACGGAAATTCCACGCCAGTAGACGTCTCGACGTGAGTCACCACAAGTACATCAAATTTCTTTTCGCTGAGTTTTGCGTCCACTTCGTCGACTGTCACCGATTTTCCCCATTTCGCGGATTTCAGATTCTCCGTTTCGAAATGTTTGCGCGCGCAGATATCCGCATACCTGTCGCCGAAAAAACCATTCGAGCAGACTAAAACGCGTTCGCCCTCATCCGCTACATTCACTATGCCCATCTCCATCGCCATCGTCCCTGAACCGGCAACGACGAACGCTATTCCGTCACATCTCCAGAGCGACGTCAAATCCTCGATAAGCGATTTGAAGTCAGCCGCCATCCGAGGATCGTTGTACGAGATAGTTTCCCGCCCCATCGCATCCTGTATCGAACGAGCCACCGGCGTCGGTCCCGGAACCATCACCAGTGGATTTCTCTTTATCATTTCAGAAATTTCCTCCTCCTGATTGCAACTACGGTTTCTTGTATAAGTTCGTGAATGATATCTGAATTTCCCGATAATAACAAGACAACGAGGAGCGCTCTCGAACCGCAGGTTAGTTACACGGATGGCCTACCTCTTTTGTGTTTGCGGTGTGTGTCGAGAAACGCGCAAAATTTGATACACTACCATACAATAATGGGAGATCCGATTCATAATTGTTGCAGTTCATTCGAGGCGGCCGATCGCTTCGGCCGCTTCCATATAGTCGAAAATATCGCGGCCGTAATCCTCCCTCAGAATCCGCGCTATGCGGGAGAGGCAGAAACCTCCCTGGCAGCGGCCCATCATGGCGCGCGAACGGTATTTTATCCCTTTCAGAGTACGCGCTCCCAGCGGATTTTCTATCGCGTCGCGCACTTCGCGTTTCGTCACGCACTCGCATCTGCATACCATTTCGCCGTAATCGGGGTCGGCTCGGGCCAGTTTCGCCTTCGCAGCAACGGGAAGCTCCGCGAAGCGCCCGGTGAAACCCGTGCGGGAGGCGATGAAGTTTTCTTTTTTGCGAAGAGGGATACGAGCGCTTATCAGATCGCGCACTTTTTCGGCTATCGCCGGCGCACTGGTAAGACCGGGGCTTTCTATTCCCTGAAGCCTTATAAAGCCGGGCATCGGTTCGTCGATTATGAAATCGGCGCTTCCTCCCGTCTCAGGGGACGTGGTCTTTGGACGGTTGCCGGAGAAATTGCGAATGTAGTCTCCGGCCATGAGCGACGGCAGCAGACGCCGCCCCTCACGCCGAAGGGCTTCCATCACAGACGCGGTTGTCGCGTAGTCCTCTCTGTCGCCGCCATGGATATAGTCCGCGCTGGGTCCTATGAGTATGTTGCCATCCACCGTAGGCGTCAGGTGTATGCCAAGCCCGGGGTCTTTCGGTCCGGGTACCGGGTACAACAGCGTCTTGAGGGAACCGTCGAGCCGTTTATCCAGTACGAAATACTCGCCTCGGCAGGCGTATATTTCTCCGCCTCGGACATCCAGCATTCGGCTCACTTCGTCCGAGTGAAGCCCGGCCGAATTGACGAACACGCGCGCCGTTAACGTTTTGCGTCCGCCGTATGCGGAGTCGGCCGCCTCGACAGCGAACAAACCGCCTTATGTCATAGCGACCTTTTCGATTCTGCAAGACAGGAAAAAATCGACTCCATTCGCGTGCGCGTTTTCGGCGAGAGCGATCGTGAGGCCGTATGGCGAAATTATCGCGCTCGTCGGCGTCCAAAGGCCGAGTATGCCATCCACGCCGGGCTGTACGCGCCGCATCGTCTCGCGGTTCATGATTTCCATGCCCGGCACTCCGTTCGCCAATCCCTGTTCGCGCTGGTTATGGAGACCGGATAGATCGTGTTCATCCAGCGCGATTGTGAGTTTGCCTATGCGGCGTATGGGCACTTTTAGTTCAGCGCACAGATCGTCCATCATGGCGTTGCCCCGCACCGACAGACTTGCGCGGTTCGTTCCCGGTTTGTAATTTATACCGGAATGTAATACGCCGCTGTTGCGGCAACTCGTGGCCATGGAAACATCCGGTTCTTTTTCGGCGACCGCCGTCCTGACGCCGTACCTCGACAGCTCGCGGGCCGCCGCGCACCCTACGACGCCCGCACCCGCTATTACGACATCGTATGCTTCACTGCCGCACGTCATGAAAATATGGGGTTCTTTTTTTGAAAAACGCGAACTTATCGAAACCCGCCGACGCGATGCGCTTCACTGCGTCATCGATGGCCTCTCCCACCCGGGCCGCATCGTGCGCGTCGGAACCGGTCGTAATAATTTTCCCGCCCGCGCGGCGGTATATTTCAATCACCTCCGACGACGGCAGGGTGAAATCCAATCCGCGCCAAAGGCTGGACGTGTTTATTTCTATACCTTTGCCGGAGCGTATTACGGTCTTGAGGATATTTTCGAGAGTCCCGTAATAACGCGGCAGATCCGTGCGGGCGCGCGCCGACTCGGTCATGTATCGTACTTGATAGTTTATGTGCCCCACGACGTCGAAACAGCCGACCTCCGCCATCTCCACCAGCTCCTCGTAGTAATTGCGCCACAAAGCGTCCATATCCGCCCTGTCGTAATCTATATAGAAGTAATCTTCGGATTTTCTGACATGGTGCAGCGAACCTATGACGAAATCCAAACAATCGTCCGAAACCAGATCACGGGCGAGCGGCACGTTATGATGGGCCTCCCCGAGTTCCATCCCCATGGATATCTCCAGCCTGCCGCCAAAGGCGTCCCTTGCGCGGGTAATGTCGGTTTTCAGCCCGTCGAGCGTCTCGCGGCAGGATGCCTCGCCGGAATCTATGTCCACGTGATCCGTGATCGCTATTCCGCCGAGCCCGCGTGATAAAGCCTCCTCGCATATCGAAAACACCGATGAAACCGCGTCTTTCGAATTTTGTGAATGCAGATGACTATCGTAATACGTAAAATATCCCTCCAGTTCGAACGGGGCATGTTCATAAACTGCCGGACCGTTCCATTACACCAATTCTATCACGCCGGGCCTTCGTCAG
>JAISYN010000328.1 GCA_031269915.1 Synergistaceae bacterium | reverse complement strand
TCAGTACAGTTCAAGACAATTCGCGGATTCGTTCCGCACGCGATATAAAAATCAGCGAAACTTCGGCCCCACCGCGAAAACATCCGATATATCGCCGTCGAACTCGAACGATATTTCGTTGACTCCCCCGCGCAGCGCGATACCGTCCATATTAGCTTCGACGCTTCGCCCCGCGCTTGGAAACGAAGACGCGAATACCCCGTTCACATAGGCCCGCACACTTCCGGCCATATCTTCGTCTTCGCGAAAAAATGTCACGTCAAAACTCGTCGCCTTATCGCGCAACGCTCTGATTCGTAATGACGCTCTTCCGTCCGTCACTCTTCTCGCTAAAACAGGAGCGCCGTCGGGCGTCCGCTTGATGTCCGTATTCACGGACATCCCGCCGCAACCGTAAAGCAGAAGCGAATCGCCTCCCATATGAAATACGCTGTAAACGCCGTTTACCATGACCGGCTCCGCGTCCGTCGTGTTGCTGAATTCTTCCGCCTCCGTAACGGCGATATAAATATCGCCCGGTTTGAAGAAATCTCTCATCATCGGCCCCGAGGCGTCGCGGCCGACCCCGCTGAGGCCCGTAACGTAAGTCCGTTCTCCCGGCGCGTAATACTCGGCGGTCCACTGGCCGGGAATAGATTCGGCGCAGATTATGAAATCGGAGTCATCATAGGACGGGCTTGAAGCGAAAGGAGCGAGAGCGTCGTGTTCCCGCCCTATCGACCCTGCAGGCAGTTCGATAAACCCTCGGACGCTCTTTACGGCGGCGTACGCGTTCGCGGCGAAACATGCCGAAAATAACGCGGCGGCCGCGAAACCCCGTTTGGACGGGAGCGCGTTTAAACCCGCCGGTCCGGATTTTCTCACTCCCGATACTGCGTCGAGAAAAACGCCCAATCGTTCCTCCAAAAACCTGAGCAGCATGATGACGGCTATAAACGACAGGGACAGCGCGCTTTTGAAAGCGCTGTAGGAGGACGGCTCGCCGTACCTGAAATAACGCAGGCAGAACGCGGCGTGCAGCGCGAAATACGAAGCGGCAGCGACCGGCAGGAAAGAACCCGGCCCCTCCCGTCTCATCTGATACAAAATCGCCGCGGCCAGTATGACGTTCGAAACTATCAACATGACGAACTGAACGTCCGGATTGGCGGAGACGCCTTGCAGGCCGGCCACATCGAAGAACGTCGCCATATGCGTCGCCCACGCCGGGGGGGTTTGATCCAGCATGAAAAAAACCTTGAAAAAATTCACTATCACCGGGATATTTATCAGAGCGCCCACTAGTCCCGTGAAAAGCGCGTTCCGCCGGAACGCGCGCGCGCCGGCGTCCCGGCGCCATCCGGCTGCAAGGAAAAACGCGGCCATCGGAACCGCCGGGAACGCGAACGCCTCTATATAATTAAGCCCGTTGAAAGAGATCACGAACACCAGCAGCAGGCACGTCCTCGGGTCGAAACGATCCCTTGACGCGAGGTAATATTCCATGTAAAAGGCCGTCAGCACGATTCCCACCGAGTACAACTGCCCGGTGAAAGCGTAGAATACCATCGTCTGGTAAAACGTGTTGAAACACAATATCCCTATGATGAGACAAGCCGCCAGGATGTTCTCCATACGCTTCAGGAAGAGCCTGAACGTTATGACGTTCAAAAACATCACGAAGGCGGAGAGCATGTACATGATACGGTGAAGTTCGGTTTTGAAGAGCGCCGCGAAGAAAGCGGGAACGAAGACGCAGCCCCTGAAATCTAAAACCAGTGACAAGAGAGCCGTTTCCGCGGCCTGGGCGCCGGGAGGCCGAGCGGCGAGATGAGCGGCGGAAGAGAATAGCGCGTTTTTCGCGTCGTTCAGATATGAGGCGTAGTCGGCTGTCACAGCCACCGAATAGATTTCGAAATCATGGGCGAACAGAATCCCGCCGTAAATCGAGGCGGTGACGAAGCCGACAAAAGAGATCAATACAACCTCTCTCCATGAAACCCTCACCGTCTCCCGAAATTTCAAATATACGGCGGCGGCGCACAGAACGATGGCGATCGCGACATACCCGGCGGACCGCTCCACCGAAACCCCCAGCCAGCTAAGAGGAAAGAACGCCGTGATTACCACGCCTATCCCGAGCCAGGGAGTGATGTACAGGTCATATTTTTTGAGATCTTCGTTCAGCAGCAGAACCTTGACGGGATAACCGCAAAAGTAAAGCGTCACATAAGCGATGAAAAACGACACGTACACCCCGACCATTTATCAAAACCCCGATCCGATAACAAAAGACCGCGGAGCTTCGCCCCACGCCCCGCAAGGGGACGCCGTCCCCTTGACCCAGTTTATTTTATTTCGGCCTGTTTTTTCGTCATATACAGCGCGAAATCATCCATCCCGGCAAACGAGCCTATCTCGTAAAACCGCTCTTTCGCCTCGAAACCGGCGAGCGAGCCCTCTCGGGCGAGCCCGGTGAAAATTTCCGCCAGATCGAAATACGCGCGGGCTTCGCGCGGCAGTTCGGACGCGCGGCAGCACGAGAGCCCGTAATCCACATATTTCATATCCGGCGTCCGGTTCACCTTGCTGTAGGTTTTCACGACGCCCCAATCCCCTTCGCCGGGCAAAAAAACAGCGTTGCTCTCGTCCCAGCGCCCGTCGTTGCGATACACGGTCATGAGCGCTTTCCCGCCGGAAGCCTCAAACGCCGCTTCGACCGCGCCGAAATCTATAGGCAGATAACTGTCTCCGTACAAAACGAAAAATTCATCCCCGAGCAGAGGAAGCGCCTTCCTCAGCGCTCCTCCCGTGCCCAATCGGGCCTCTCCGTCGAACGAACAGCGGATATCGAGGCCGTGCTTCATACCGTCCCCCACATGTTCAGCTATCCTCTCGCCGAGGAAGCCAAGGCAGAGGACCACTCTTCGAACGCCGCTGGAGCGGAGCAGTTCCAACTGATGATCTATGAAAGGACGCCCCGCTATCTCTATGAGGGACTTGGGAATACGCTCGGAGAGAGGTCTGATCCTCTCAGCCAGCCCTCCGGCCAGAATCGCGACCGGCAGCATTACGACAGCAGCACTTTCGTTCCCTCGTAATCGAAACGGAAACGCACTTCATCGAGACCGGCTTCTCGCATGGCGCCGCGCAGTTTCACGGCGTCCCTCGCCAGAAACATCAGAAACCCCCCGCCGCCGGCGCCGACCAATTTGCCCCCGATCGCTCCGTTTTTCATCGCGATAGAGTACCAGTCGTCTATCCGCGTATTGCTCATTCCGGAAGAGCGCTTTTTTTTGCGCCGCCAGTGCTCGTCCATCAGCTCCCCGAACCGATCCAGGTCGCCGCGTTCGAGAGCGTCCCTGCTCCTGTATCCGAGATCTTTGATGAAGTGGAGATTCTCCAGCATTTCGGAATCGTTTTCACGCGAACGCCAGTCCTGGTCTTTCAATATCTCCCCGGCGCTCCTCGAAAAACCCGTGAAGAATAACAGCAGGCTGTCCTCGAGGTTGAAAACAGTCTCGATAGGAATTTTAAGAGGTTCGGACGTCACGGCGCCGTCTCGGTGAAATGTAAACGCGGTCAGCCCTCCGTACGCCGCTATGTACTGATCCTGTTTGCCCACGGGCTGACCGAGCCTGTCTATTTCTATATGGCAGGCCATCTCAGCCAGATCCGCCGACAGTATATGCTTCTTTCGATGAGCGTAAAGCGCCCTGATGAGCGCCGCGGTGAACGAACCCGACGACCCGAGCCCTGTGCCGGACGGGATATCGGCGAGTGTGGTTATCTCTATCTGCGGCGTTTTCAGCTCCTGCATCGCAAGGGCCTCTCTGATTATGGGATGTTCTATATCCTTCACGTTTTTCACATTTTCCATCCGCGAATATTTCAAAAATATCCCCTCGGTAAACGGGCGCATGACTGAGACGTAGACGTATTTATCTATGGCGGCCGCGATCAGAAAACCTTCGTATCTTTCGTAATATGAAGGCAGATCCGTTCCTCCTCCCCCAAGCGATATCCGCAGCGGGGAACGCGTTATTATCATATATCGCGCCGCCTTTCATACAAAATATCGATCACTGACAGGTTTTTCAGCGCGTCCCGAATATCTCCCACCGGACGGCGCCCCTCTCTGATGGCGGCCTCGAACTCTTTCATCTCCATATCCCAGGAACAGTCGGGAAAAGGGTACTCGAAAACCGTGGTCTCGGGAGGCCCCATCCTCGGACTCATCTTGTAAAACGCTATCCGTTCCGTGCCGTAACTCCCGCCCAATCCGTCTATCGCCGCTTTCCCGCGACGTCCGTAAATTTCAAATGAAAACATATTTTTCCATTCCGTCCACGAGGCGTGAAGGTGCGCTACCGCGCCGCTCTTCGCCTGAAGTGTGAGAAAACAGTTGTCCTCCACCGCGCCGTCCCAGAAAAATCTTGGAAGCAATCCGTAAACACCGGTAAATTCGCCGAGGAACCAACCGGCAAGATCTATCAGGTGAGAGCCCTGATCCAGCAGCTCCCCGCCTCCGGAGATCGCCGGGTCGAAACGCCACTCTTTTTCGTAACCCAGCCTTCCGCCGTGCCCGTAGCGCCCGCGTATGAACATCAGTTCGCCCAGTTCCCCTTCGTCAACGAGGGCTCTGGCTTTTCGCAGCGCGGGATGAAACCTGTGATTATAACCTATTTTTACGCTGACGCCGCGTTTTTCCGCCATTTCCGCCACCGGAGCGAGTTCCTTAGCGTTCCGGGCTCCGGGTTTTTCGATGAGGACGTGTTTGCCGGACGAAACGGCCGCCCTCCCTATTTCCGCAAGGCGATCGTGAGTGACGGCCGCAATCACCGCGTCGGCGTCGGCGGCGGCCTCGTTCGCTTCCATCACCGGAGTTCCCCCGAAACGCCCGCACAACATCCGCGCCCGTTCCAAATCAAGGTCGGCCGCGGCGACTATCGAACCGCCAATCCTGGTTATCGCTTCGGCCCGTTTCATTCCGATAAGGCCGCAGCCGATGACGGCGTACCTCACGCTTCGGCCTCCCAACGCTCTCCTCTGTCCTGGGGCATAACGCGGCGCAATGTGTATATGTCGCCGCGCGTTATCGTTTCGGAGTGAGCCGCCAAATTTTCCCACGGATCCCAGACAGCGCTTATGAGCCTTCCGGTTATCTTGGGGGATTTCTGATTGCAAAGCGCGTATACGCACCCTGCCGCGCGCCGTAATATATCCGGGCAGCTTTCAGCGCGCACTCGCCGCGCCGCCTCGTACTCCCGTTCCCCGGCGGCTTCAGGGCCTGCCTCTATCACGGACGACAGCATATCCGTCGGCATCGCGCCAGGCGCCACCGCGTTTACCGATATGTTCTCGGCGGAGTATTCGAGCGCCAGAATTTCGGTGACTCTGACAAGCGCGGTCTTAGCAGCCGCGTAAGCCGAAAAATTTTCTCTCGGCGACGCCGCCCCGCCGCCCGACAGATTCACGATATCGCCGCCCCCGTTTCCGGCCATCCATGGAATGGCTTCACGGCACATATCCAAAGGAGCGAAAAGCAGCGTCCCAAACGCGACGTCCCATTTTTCCGCCTCGATATCGCAGAACTTCCCGATCGGCCCCTGTATTCCGGCGTTGTTCACGAGGGCGTCCAATCTGTCCCAATGTCTTTTGAGTTCTTTGAAACAGCGGCGCGCCGAATCGCGTCCCGAAAGGTCGAACGCCAGAACCACGGCATCCGAACGCGCCCGCTTACAATCCCGGCGAAGCGAGTCGGCGGCGGCTTCGAGTTTTTTTTCGTCACGAGCCACCATCGCCACCTTCCAGCCAGAACTCAAAAACTTTTCAGCGATGGCCCTGCCAAGGCCTCTGGACGCGCCCGTCACGCAGACAGTCTTCATTTCGGACTGTTCACCGCTCATATTCCCCTCTTGCCTCGAAGACCCACCCGTTTCGCGTCAGGAACTCCACTGTCCGTTCTACCGCCTGCATAATCGACAACTTGTGCGCCCATCCCAGCGAGCGTATCTTTTTTGTTTCGAGGAAGATGAACGGATTATCTCCCACCCATCCGCGTTCTCCCCCCGTGTAAGAGATCTCCGGTTTTACTCCGAGCCATTCCGTGATCCACTCTATGGAATCCCTTACAGTACAGTACGAATCGACGCCGAGATTGAATACGCCGTATTTCTCCGGGAGACATCCTTCAAGGAGCAGCATGGCGTCTATGCAGTCTTGCACGTACAGATAACTCTTCCTCTGATATCCGTCCCCCAGCACACTCAGATGTCCTGGGTCCGCGCGAAGCTGACATACGAAATCGAACACGTGCCCGTGAGTGTAGCCTTCTCCCAAAATTGAGACGAATCGGCATACGGCCCCTCTGAACCCGTAACCCTCGCAGTAGGCCGATATCAATCCCTCGCAAGCGAGTTTGGAGGCGGCGTAAAGCGAAGTCTGCACAGGAAACGGAGCATCCTCCGGCGTGGGAATGAGGGACGCGTCCCCGTAGACCGACCCGGTCGAACTGAACAGGATTTCTTTCACCCCGGACGCCCTCATAGCTTCCAGCACGTTATGCGTGGCGACTGTGTTCTGTTCGAGATCACGGCGCGGATGATCCAGGCCGAACCGCACATCGGCATTGGCCGCGAGGTGCCAGACGACGTCGGCGCCCTTCATCGAATATGCCAGAAAATCCGGATCGAGCAGATCGCCCCGCAGCAATTTGAAATTGGAATTTTTTTCCAGAGGCTCCGTGAAACGGGCCTGCCCCGTGGAAAAATTGTCGTAGCATATCACTTTATGCCCGGCCTCCAGAAGCCGGGCGCACAAATTGCCTCCTATGAAGCCGGCCCCTCCAGTGACGAAAGAAGTTCTCACAACAGCCGCTTCCTCTATCTACAGTCTGTAACCCGCCGCGGCGGCGTCGTTATAGAACATCTTCACGGTATCCAGCGAATATTCGTCGAGGTCGCGCCGCAGAAGATTCAGTCTGGCAATCACGGACTCGGCCGCCGTTATTATGTGACAGCCCGTCGAATCAGCCTGAACAATGTTCAGCAGCTCGCGGGTGGAGGCCCAGAGGAGTTCCGCGCGAGGTTTTTTCGAGACGACATCCAGACACTCTTTCATCATGGGGATCGGGTCTATTCCGGTATCCGCTATTCGCCCGGCGAACACCGACACTATCGACGGCGCTCCGCCGGCGAGCGCCGCGGCGGCGGTCTTCACCTGACCAACCGTCAGTATGGCCGTCACATTCAGCCTGACTCCATCGCCGGACAGCCTTTCTATGAGACCGGACGAACTTTCGCCCTTCGTGTTGGTTATCGGTATCTTGACGAAGACGTTCTCTCCCCAGGATGAAATTATCCTGCTCTGACGTTCCATGTCTTCAAATTCGTCGGAAAAGACCTCGAACGATATCGGCGCTCCTTCGGCGGCGTCTATGGCGCGCAGGGCGAAATCCTTGTAGTCCAGTACGCCGCTTTTGCGCATGAGAGTCGGATTCGTCGTGAAACCCCTGACAAACGGATATTTTTTCGGGATCCTTTTGATGGATTCAATATCCGCTCCGTCCAAAAAAACTTTTACCTTCAGACTGTCAATACCGGGCATGTTATTTTGATTCTCCTTCCAAGGACATGGGCCTGATTATCATCAAAGAGGCCTCTAGAAGATCGCGAGCCACGAGGTCCGGAACGGCGCCGCTGTTAAATTCACCGCCATCGCGCGCTATCCGCACGGTTTTGCATCCGGCCAGCCTGCCGCACTCCACATCGGTATCCCTGTCGCCTATCATCCACGAAGACCGCATATCTATATCGTAAGAGGCCTCGGCTATTTTTAAAAAATAGGGATTCGGCTTCCTGTCCAGCGATCCGCCTGAAAAAAATTCGATTACTCCGCGAGGATGTCCGTACGAGTAATACGTCTCCGTTATGACGATATTTTCGCGCCTAATGAGCGAATCTATGCGGCGCGCCGTCTTGATGACGGAGGACAGCTCGACCTTGCCCTTGGCGAAAGCGCCCTGGTTCGACACGATAAAGAGCAGAAAGCCCGCGCCGCGAAGACGTCTCATAGCCTCGAAAGCTCCTTCGGCGATGGACACATCCTCGGGGTACATCGGACCTTCGGTTTCTCCCCACTTTTCATAATACACATTTTCGCTGATGACGCCGTCTCTGTCGAGAAAGACTGCGCTCGTCCGGTTTTTATCTATCTCACGCTTTCCCATTTGGTCTCGTTCATCTTCATTCGCGGATGGCTCGCCAGAAGATGCCATATCACGCCGTGAAAAGATTCAACCAGAGGCGTAATGGTGTCGGAATCTATCGGAGGTATGATCACGCAAGCGTCCGCGACGCGCGCGGTGTATCCGCCGTCCCTGCCTACCACGCCTACAATGCTCGCGCCGGCTTCTTTAGCCAAATCGAGCGCTTTGGTTATATTTACGCTGATTTTCTTCTCTCTGTCCCCTCCTCCGACAGAAAAGACGAAGACGGCGTCGGACGAGCGTATGCGCGACCCCCGGAGCCACTCCGCGAAAACCGTCTCCCATCCGTCGTCGTTGACCCGGGCCGTCAGCTCGGAAACGTTGTCCGTGGGCGCGTAAGCCTCGAATCCGCATATTTTTCTAAAGTCGTTCACGGCGTGCGAGGCGCTGCCGGCGCTCCCTCCGACACCGAGAAAAAAGAGCCTTCCGCCGGATTCTCTGACGGACCGCAGTATGCCGACAATTCTCTCTATCTCGTTTTCATCGATGGAGACGGCGATATCGCAGAGTTCTTTCAGATATTTTTTCGCGTATTGACAGGACATTTTTTCCCTCCAAAAACCGCGCGTTCATATATTCACGCTGTACAGGATACAACTTTTTCCCGTATAACGCAATCCTTTAATCCCTATAAAGATAGTTCAAAAGTCTATATTGTGTAGATCAATCCGCCGTTCACTGCCTGTAAATCCAATATTTTCTGGCCGCGAAACTCCAAAGCATCACTACGATCGCCGACATGAATTTCGACAATATCAAATATACTCCCAGATACTCGATAAAAGCGAACATGCATAGTTCCGTCAAACCGAGGCTTATCAGCGTTATCCACGAATATGACAGCAACTCAGCGGCAAACGTTTTTTTACATTTGGGAAACACAAATTCCCTCACCAGGTAAAAGTTGAAAAAAAATGACACGGCGAAAGAGATCGGCGCGGCGATCAAATAATGCAGGCCGATTTTTACGGCGATGACATACAACAGCCACGCGTCGAGAACGAAAGACATCGTCCCCGCCGCCGCTGTCCTGAAGAGCTGCAATAAACCGTTCGACGTGGGGGTGACGAATATTTTTTTCGTGACATCAAAGCAGCGCAATTTACACGTCAGCAACGCGCGATCATGGCTCATGCCCTGGCCCTGTTTTCGCGTTCGCGCAGTATCCGCCGCAGAATTTTCCCAGCGGAGGAAAGAGGAAATTCGTCCACGAATTCGACCTTGCGCGGAACTTTGAAGTGCGCAAGGCGTTTTTTGCAGTATTTTATAATTTCCGCTTCCGTTATTTTCGCTCCGTCGGCTTTCATCACGAAGGCTTTCGGCACTTCCCCGTTCATCAGATGGGGCATTCCGACCACCACGGCCGTCCGTATCGCGGGATGCTCGTGGAGTACCAGCTCCACCTCCTGCGGATACACGTTGAAACCTCCGACGACTATGATATCCGTAACTCTGTCGAGTATCCTGACATAGCCGTCATCTATGCGCACATAGTCGCCGGTATTGAACCAGCCGTCTTCAAAACGCTCGAAGGTGATTTCGGGCGCGCGGAAATAACCGTTGGTAACGGACGGTCCTCTCACCCACAAGACGCCTTCGTCCTTGCCGGCCGAGCCTCCCATTTCAGTACGCAGACACCACTCGTAACCGCGCAGGAAAGGGCCGACCGTGCCGGGACGGTATTCCTCATAGCTCCTGCTTACCGCAACGCCCGGAGAGGTCTCGGTGAGGCCGTAACCTTCGAGGATATCCTTGCCGGTGAGGCGTTTCGACTGTTCATGCAGGTTATCTCCCAGCCTGTCTCCCCCGGCCATCATAATTTTTACGGGATCGAAAAGATCTCTTGGAATACTCCCCCGTTCCATCCCCGAAAGAAGATATGAAAAAATCGTGGGAACCCCGAATATGACATTGACTCCGGCTTCCCGGATGGCGCTCACAGTAACGTGCGGCGGGATGAAACCCGGAACTACTACGGAGGCGGCGTCATTCAGAAGGGGCATCATCATTGTCAGGGTATACGCGAAGGAGTGAAAATTGGGCAGCACGCTCAGTATGATATCTCCCGGTTCGAGCGCCCGTATGGCCTCCCAGAGGCCGCCGGAATTGTCATAGATATTGCCGTGGCTGAGGGGAACGGCCTTCGGCTGTCCTGTCGTCCCCGATGTGGCGAAAATCACCGCCGTGTCAGGCGTCTCGATAGAAGAAGGCCGTCCCTCAAACGAAGGGAACGGACCCATAGGGCCGCAGGTGACATAGGCGAGACCGTTTTCCCGCAGCACGTTTTCGGCCTCGTCCCTTATAGCGTAGGAGGCGATTATGGCGAAAGGCTCTATGAGTTCGAGCGTGGCGCGGAGCGAGGCGTCTCCCGATTTGACGTTCAGAGGAACTATCGTCCCGCCTATCCTCCACGCGGCGACGGAGAGAGCGATGATCATAGGACAATTCTGCATCAGGACGACCGCCCGCTGTCCCTTGCCGAACCCGGAGGCGCGGAGCGACGCCTCGCACTCTCCGACCAGTCCGGAAAAATCCGAATTCGAGTACCAATGCCCATCCCACCAAAAACAACGCGAGCCGGGGTTTTTAGACAGTCTGTCGTCTATAGCGCTTTCCAGTCTCACCGACATAATCGCCATCGCTCCCCTAATTATGGGCTCCGCCGTAACAACGCGTTCCTGACAGGCTCCGTTTCATTATCATCGATTTTCACCTGGCCTGGGAGGTATTATTTCCATCCAGTAGCCGTCGGGGTCTTCTATGAAATAAATGCCCATCTCGTGGTTTTCATAGCATATGCATCCCATATCGGAGTGCAGCGCGTGAGCTTCGCCAAAATCATCCACGCCGAAAGCGATATGCGACTCGTTTTCACCCAGGTCGTAAGGCTGTCCGTGCTCGTCGAGACACGTCAGCTCCAACTGATGGCCGGTCTGCCCGTCCCCTAAGAAAACGATGGTGAAATTTTTGCCTCTCTTGCGGCGCGTCTCTTTAAGACCGAGCGCCTGCCCGTAAAAATTTATGCTGCGATCGATATCCGTGACGTTTATGTTGCTGTGAAGAAATTTCGATTTCATTGCGGGTCCTCCCATCTATATATATGCTACGCCTTCAGCCGCTATCTTCACCGTCCCGGTGACGCGCAATCCCGCGACCGATCCTCCGGAATCGCTGAAATATCCGGCTTCGGCCGTTATCACGCCTCCCGGCTGCGATATATCCTCCGCAAGCCCATGCCCCGAGGTATAAGCCCTGTACGCCGCAACCGCCGCGGAGCCGCTTCCGCAGCCGCGCTCCCACACAGCGCTCCCGCTGTCTTTCACACAAACCAGCGGGTCCATGCGGCAAGTCTTTTCATCAAAAAAAACGATTCCGAAAGCCGGCGAATCTATCCTGGACGCCCACTTTCCCGCCAAACCCTCCGCGGCGGCGCGCCAATCCTCGCCAAACTCGCCGGCCGGAACGATGATGTGAGTTATACCGGGCAGGCGAACCGCAAAGAGCGTCCTGTCCGCCCCTCCGACCGGCAGCGTCATGGGGGCTATTTCTTCTGGAGGAGGCAGAGTGAGGGACGCGAGATATATATTTTCATCTTTTGCCCGCACTGAGCATTCCAACAGACCGTCAGTTCCGGAAACTTCGAGGGGCACGGCGAGCGCGCCTCTCTTCCGCCGCGCCAAGTACGCCGCCAGGCTCATCGCCGCGTTGGCGCAAAACTCTCCTCCGGCCATCTGCAACCTCGCCCAGGCCGAAGGGTTTTCAGGCCGCTCGATAAAACCGACCTGCTCGGCGTACACACTTTCGTAGGACATCAGCAGATTTGCCGCCTCAAGTTGGGCCGCGCGCCCGACGAAGCTTTTTACCAGAATGGTCATATTTTGAGTAGGCGATGTCTTGACGAACTCTACTTCCATGCGATGCCGCCTTCGAATGCGGATATATTTTTCAACACGCATTTTATTTCCTCGCTGTTTATTGTATCTTATTATTCCCCACGCTCCAAGTCACAGGAATGTCGATTCAATTCGACCAGTTTAATTTTTCACCCAGAGTTTTTATTTGATCACCGTACGCACTTTAGTCTATACTCACTTTGAAGATGAAAATGATTCACTTTATGTTTTAAGAGTGAGGTTAAGCCTGTGAAGAAGTGGCCTAAAAAAATACCGGAATTGACTGAAGAGCAGAGGAACATCCGCGATGATTTTATGAACGCGCATCTTCACGACATGCAGAGCAAATGGTACGGATGCGTCGAAAAATTTAACCACGGTTACCCTCTCCGCTCACGCGGGAAGGGTATCAGGACTCTGGAAATAGGCGCCGGCATAGGCGCGCACTTGGCATACGAAGATATTTCCGTGCAGGAGTATCACGCGAACGAACTCAGGCCGGAACTCTGCGGACAATTGAGGGAAAGATATCCGAGCGTGACCGTCCTGTCGGGTGATTGCCAGGAGGAGCTTCCTTACAATGCCGACTTTTTCGACAGAGTGCTTGCCGTACATGTCCTGGAACATATTCCAAATCTTCCAGCGGCATTGCTGGAAATACATCGCGTCGTCAAAAAGAGCGGCCTTTTCTCGGTTGTCATTCCCTGCGAAGGCGGGCTCGCCACAAAAATAGCGAGAAACATATCCACTAAACCCAACTTCGAGAGAAAATATCCGGGTCAGAAATATGACTGGCTAATTGCGTCAGAACATATTAACATGCCAGGTGAAATTATCGGGGAATTGTCCGTTTTATTCTCGGTGGAGCACAGTCGCTATTATCCGCTGAGAATCCCGTCCGTGGAGTTAAATCTATGCATAGGTCTGACACTGCGTCCGAAAAAATGAAAACACACCGCATGGCCGGGGAGTCCATAATCGATCGAATTCAGGATAAAATGTCAATTTATGAACTATGAGGTATAAAATTCAGCTATGCGAAACAATAAAAAATCTTACTGCCCAATTTGCGGCCGCGAGTCCGTCTTTGTAGGAGAAAAAAATTCCTCTGTCTCGAACAGGACTTTTGATCTCTTCAGATGCGACAACTGTTACTTCGCCTTCGTCGGAAACCCTTGCCTCGATTATGACTCCATAAGTCGATTACGCCGGAGAGATGTCAACTCCCGCAACTACCGTACGCCGCCTGGAATGGCAGGGACTCAAACTGTTTGCCGATACTCAGAGCGGAATTGCCGACATTTTAGATTACGGTTGCGGAAATGGGCTTCTCTCCCATTACCTGAATGAAAACGGTTATGCTTCAGAAGGGTGGGACACTGGCTGTATCGCGGAAAAAGGCAGGGATTGCGGGCTTCCGATACTGAGGGAAAAACCGACCGGCAAAACAAAAAAGTATGACTTGATCTTCGCGATAGAGGTTATCGAACATATCGCAAATCCCCTCAAGCTGTTCAGAGAATTCAGGTCGCTGCTCCGCCCGGGAGGTATAGCGTTTGTGACCACAGGCAACGCTATGCCGCAATGGAATAAACTTATGAAGTGGGAGTATTTCATTCCCGAGATACACATATCGCTGTTCACCCCAAATTCACTGAAACTGGTTTTTGAAAAATCCGGATTTACCGCAGTGGAGCATAAATATTCCGATATTTTTGAAAATATAGTCTTATATAAAATTCTCAAAAACTTATACTTCCGTGACTTGAATTGGAAGTCGCTATTATTAACGAAAATGCTTCGTCCTTTATGCAAAATTATCAACAAGAAATACGGAGTAAGCGCGATTCCCTTTGGCGTCGCGAAATGACGTTTAGTGTAAATCCCGCTCACGCTGGTCAGATCGTCCTGACAAAGGAATAAAACCACGATATGATTATTTCCGCCTCTTTTTCCAGCGATTGATCTGCCCTGTACAGCGCCCGCATTTCCGGTTCCGACCGGATAAATTTTTCCGCCGGCTGCAGAGCGGCGGATGTTATAACGCCGAACGCCGCCGATGAAATGGGTTTGATCCGCTCGTGTTCAAGACGTTCGCGGTGAGAAGCGCATTTTTCGCACACAAAACCTTCGCGCGCGCTGAAGATATCGCGCGCCGCGCCCGCGGACAGCGGGGCGCCGCAGTCGGGACAACGCTCCAGCGATGGGGCTACGCCCCATATATTCCCCCATCTCCAGGCAAACCTTATATCGAGAAGGACAGGGCTCATTCCGCCCGACAGGTTTTTCATGGTCCCCCAAAACAATGAAAGAAGCGCGTCGTTCTCGTAACTTATCGGGAGACATGCCGCAAGTTCTCTGCACCAGTTGGCGGCGCGATAAAGCGCCCTCCTGGATTTTCTGACCGGCAAAAAATCCTCGGCCATGTCGGCGCCTTTCAGATATAACCGTTTCGGACTCTGATAAAGAAGAAAACTGCTCCACGTCATAGGTTCCGCCGCGCCGCCGAATCTGTTCCATGAACCGGGAACGCCTGCCCACACCGCGCCCATGCCGCGCAAAAACAGCAGACATTCGCCCGATTTCGGCGATGCTTCCCTCCTGCGGAGGACTACGCCGTCGGCGCGATGTTCCCCCTGATGCAGAGCGACGGGCGACGATAACGGTATCACGCCCGCCGATACCCGGCGTTCCGAATCCCGGACATTGATTTTCTCCATTGCGGTTTGACTTTGACCCACAACTTCAACGAGACGGGATAGCCGAAACGACGCTCCATCACGCGCCGAGCCTCCGCGATGATCGATTTGAGCTTGGCTCCGTCTCTGCCTATCAGAATTCCCTTCTGACCGGGCCGCTCGACTATTATATCCGCCCTCGCCTCGATGCGCCTCAGCTCGGGATATTCATCGGGGCTTTTGAATTCCTCGATCATAACGGCCACGCTGTGGGGGACTTCCTGTTCCGTCGCCTCGAATATGCGCTCCCGTATTATCTCCCCGGCAAGGAAACGCTCCGTAGCGTCCATCATCACATCCTCAGGGTATATTGCTTCGCCCTCCGGAAGAAACTTGGAGAGTTCAGAGGCCAGCAAATCGAGATTGGTTCCGTCCAGCGCCGACACCGGAACTACGAACGCGGGTTTAATCCGTTCCTGAATCGGTTCTATGAATTTAAAGAAAACATCTTCGTTTTTGCCGCGCAATCTGTCGATTTTATTGACGGCAAGCACAATCGGAGCGCGTATTTTTTCGAGGCGACGGTATATGTCATCCCAATCGCCGGCGCGCTCACAGAGAGCCTCCACTACAAAACAGACCGCGTCGGCCGATTCGAGCGCGCGGCCTGTTTCTTCCATCATGAATTCGCCGAGCGCGTATTTGGGCCGGTGCGTTCCCGGCGTATCTATTATTACCATCTGATATTCGTCCGTGGTAAAGATACAGCGCACGGCGTTGCGAGTAGTCTGGGGTTTGCTTGAAACAGCCGCCGCGTGTTCATGAAGGAGCGCGTTTACGATGGAGGATTTCCCGGCGTTTGGAGGCCCCGCCAGCGCAACGACGCCGGCGCGATACGGATTTGCCGCGTCAGTTATTTTTTCCATCGCCAGCGTTCCATCCATTCGTCGCGCGCTCTATGCGAACCTGCAATATTCTGTGATCCTGCACTTCGACGGCCTGAATCTTCCACGGCCCGTATTCGACGGACTCTCCCTCCTCCGGAAAATTCCCCTTGAGCGACAGAAGCATTCCAGCAACTGTGTCTACGTCTTCGAATTCAAAAGGATAGCCTATGATCTCGGACATCTCGTCAAGGTTGACATAACCCTGTACGAGATAGACGCCCTCTCGTTCTTCCAGGACGTCCGGTATTTCGTCGTCGTACTCGTCCTGTATATCGCCCACTATTTCCTCGAGAAGGTCTTCCAGCGTCACCAGTCCGGCTGTTCCGCCATATTCGTCGACCACGATGGCGATGTGTATCTTGGATTTTTTCATCAATTCGAAAGCTTCATCTGTTTTGATCGTCTCAGGAATGAAAAGCGGACTGCGCTGAAACGGTTCAACGCCGTCCTCCAATGCTCCGCGGGCCAGCGGCTCCAAGAGGTCTTTGACGTACAGAACCCCGGTTATCTTATCCAGTTCCCTCTCGTATACCGGCACGCGGGAGTGCCCGCTTTCCAAAAAAATCGCCGAGGCGCGGGCCACGGTGGTATCCGACGATATGGCTTTCATGTCGGTGCGCGGCACCATGACTTCTGAAACCCTCGTCTCCTCGAAGGATATGACGCCGCTTATCATCTTGCGCTCGTCTTCCTCGATAGCCCCGGATTCTCCGCTCTCGTTGACCATGATTTCAAGATCCTCGCGCGTCACGAAGGAGTTGAACGTATCGAGCTTCAGTCCGAACAAGCCCCCGATGAACAGAATGAAACGCTGCACCGCGTAAACGACAGGCCAGAGTATGAAGCTGAAAAAGCGAATCATCGGTATCGAATGATAAAGGACGAATTCTTTGTTGGCGATGGATATATTTTTGGGCAATATCTCACAGAAAACCACAACGATCGTGGTCATTACAACCACGGCGATCACAGAACCTTTCTGAACGCCTAAAACCCCCGTAAAGAGAATCGTCGCAATGGAACTTGCGGCTATGTTGACGATATTATTGCCCACAAGCGTTATGGACAAAGCGCGCTGCACGTTCGACGCAAGCCACGCAAACCCCTTTTTTCTGTCGGGCCGGATACTTTCCATCGCCTTTAATTTGACTTTCCCTGCCGCCGTTATCGCTGTTTCAGCAGCGCTGAAAAAGAACGAAAATACCAAAAATAACAACAGCAGGCCTATACTACCAGCTAAATCGGGATTCACTCCGCCATCAATCCTCCCCGTTGTTCCAGGCGTATGAGATATTTTTTCAATATCTCCTCCTGAAGCCCCCACATCTCATCTCTGCGGCGATCGGTATCATGGCCGAAACCGACGAGATGCAGGACGCCGTGTATCACTATCCGCGCCATTTCGATATTATAGCCGATATCTTCATTCTCCGCGTTCGCCCGCACAAAATTCGGCGACACGACGACGTCTCCGAGCGGCAGTTCACTCCACGACGCCGGCGGAACAAAACGTCCATTTTCCTCCCACAGCGGGAACGACAAAACGTCAGTGCTCCCGCCGACGCCTCTGTATTTTTCGTTGAGGCTCTTCATGTCGTCATCCGTGACGAACGTGAGCGCGACGGTAACTTCGCCGTAACCTCCAAGACATGGAAGGGACTTCTCCATTTCGCTCGAAAGGATACCGCTGTCGAGAGAAATATCCTCCTCCCTCCCGCCTGCCGGTTCAATTATAAATCTCACGCGGCCGAATCAGGAACCATCGGCGGCCGGCCAGCTCGGAGACGACACGGGGATCTCGGCGCCCCCGTCTTTGTTTGCGGAGGTCTTTTCGACGTCGGGTTTGGCGATGGGCTTGATTTCCCTGGAGTGATACATCGACATGAGAGCGTCGATCATAGCCGTTTTTATCGAATTGATATCTTTCATGGTGAAATCGACGTCGACGAACTGTCCGCTCATTATTTTCGAATTAATGACGTCCTCCACCAGTTTTTTCAGTTCAACTCTCCCCGCGAGAGGATCCTTGAGACTCTTGAGCGCGGCGTCGACCGAGTCCGCCAGCATGAGTATGGCCGTCTCAGGGCTCTGGGGCGCGGGACCGGGATAACAATAGTCCGCTCTGCAAACGGAACTTCCGTCCCCTCCTTTTTCCCTGTCGGCGGCAACCGCTTTGTGATAGAAATATTCGAGACAGGTCGTACCGTGATGTTCGGCTATGAATTTATTTATCCTGCGAGGCAGTTTGTAGTCGCCGGCAAGCTTGAGTCCGTCCGTGACATGGCTCAATATCATTCTCGCGGAATCCTCCGGCGCGAGCCTGTCATGGATGTTATCCCCGAAAGATTGATTTTCCACAAAATAGTGCGGACGCTTTAATTTGCCTATATCGTGATAGTACGCGCCGGTCTTGACAAGCAAACCGTTCATGCCAAGCCGGTCCGAAACGGCCTCGGCAAGCGTGCCGACAGTGACCGTGTGGTGATATGTGCCAGGCGCTTCGAGTTGGAGGCGCTTTAAGAGCGGCTGGGACGGATGGCTCATTTCCAGCAGGCGAAGCGGGGAAATAATGTCGAAAATATACTCCCACAGGGGAATGACGGCGACCACAATACTGCTCCAGAACGCGCTCAACAGCAGGTTGAGGCCTACTATCTCCCACGATATGCTCAGCCCCAGGCCCCAGCGCACGAAAGACGACGCGAACGTAAGTATGAGGCCGAGCACAAATACGTTGCGCCATATCATTATCCTGCTCGAAGCCTCTTTCATGAAAATGAAATTGGCGGCGGCGACTCCGCAAAGGATGCAACCGACGGCGAGAACGGACGTCATGCCTGGATACGCCAGTATGTAACCTATCAATCCCCCGCCGAGTACCAGGTGAAACGCGAAAGCGGCGGGCAGCGTCAAAAACATCCATCCCGCGAGCGCGAGCAGCGCCATTGAGTCGTAACCCCACCGCGCGGGCAGATTCTGGGTTATCCAGTCTATCACCAGAAGCAGGACTACATATATCCACTCTCTGTACGCGGGGGGAGTTTCCTGCCTCATCCCAAGCCACGTCATCCACAACGACCACACGAAAGTTATGATTATCACGAAGCTCAAATGCCTCCACGGAATCGACGCGTCAAGATATCCGTTCCCTCGCAGCAGTTCGGCCGTCTCGGGAGAGACCACCTGCCCCTCCTGGATTATAACGTCTCCTATTCGTATATCTCGGGTAATGGATGGGATATACTCCGCGACATTCTCACGCAGACGATCGGCCATCTCGCTGTTATCTACTACAGTAGGAGAGAGCAGCGAGTCCAGAAGCTGAAAGACCACGTTTTTTTCGGATTGCGGCATCTGCGCGTATCTCAGGTTATCCCATATAACAGCGGCCTGTTCGGAGCGAGTAATGGATTTATCGTAATTTTTCTCCGCTATTTCAACCGTTGTGGTTATCACACGGACACGGACGTCGTCCGACATCGCGCGCACAATTTCTTCGAGCCGGGGGGGCGCGAACGACAGATCTCCGCCGGATTTCAGACTGGCTATGGAATTGGTGACTCGCTGAGTCGCTATGTCGTTCCTTACTCTCACGCTGACTATTCTGTCGGCCGCCAGATGGCGCACTTCATTCGTGGCCGCCCTGTCCACGAAACGAGTGGCTACACGAGCCAGATATGTGCTCGGAGAGGGATAATTCACCCTATAACCGAAATTCGAGTCTAAAAGAAACCAGCGGAGAAGCACTATGGCTCCGGCGAAGCATACCAGCGACATTCGCAGCGCGATGAGAAAAACTATCGAAACGCCGCCAGGATTCGGAGCCGAGCCGTTGAACAGTATAAGGTTTATCAGTTTATGAGACGAGCGCCCGTAGATTCCGGCCATTTTTTTCGTACTCCTCGTACGCTTTCACTATCTTCTGGACTATATTATGCCTCACAACGTCGTTATTTGAGAGGTCACAGAACGTGACGCCCTCGACCCCTTTCAATATATCCTTCACCGAGATCAACCCGGATTCCTTGTTCCCCGGAAGATCCACCTGCGTTACATCGCCCGTTATGACAGCTTTTGAATCAAGCCCGAGCCTCGTTAAAAACATCTTCATCTGCTCGCGCGTTGTATTCTGGGCCTCGTCCAGTATCGCGAAACTGCCGTTGAGCGTGCGTCCTCGCATATACGCCAGCGGCGCTATCTCTATGACGCCTTTCTCGATATACCTGTTAAAACGTTCAGGGGGCAGCAGATCATAAAATGAGTCGTACAGGGGCCTGATATAGGGTTCCACTTTTTCGAGGAGGTCGCCCGGAAGATACCCAAGGCGCTCTCCCGCCTCGACCACCGGACGCACCAGAACTATCCTGTCGATTTTTGACGCCTTCAAAGCGGCGACCGCCATGGCGACGGCGAGGTAAGTCTTTCCGGTTCCGGCCGGACCTATGGCGAACACTATGTCACTGCTTTCGACAGCGTCCACATACTCCATCTGCCCTCTGGTATACGGGCGGACCTGCTGCCCCCGGTTCGTAACGCAAACAGTACGCCCTATGAGCGACGTCAAATCGGGCCTGCGCCCCTCCGCCACCGAGTCCAGGGCGCATCGTATATCGATGCTCGACGGTCGGATTCCCCGCACAGTCATACCGACAAATTGCCCGAGCACGTTCGCGATATCTTCGGCAAGTCCCGTGCCGTCGTCCGGTATGTGAATCTCCGTTCCTCTCGCCACGAGACTCACTCCCAGACGCTCTTCTATAGTGGAGAGTATCTCGTCGCGAGTGCCGAGCAATTTCGACATTACTTCCTCTGATTCTACGGTTACGGTTCGAGTTGAGTTCACTTCTATGCCTGGACTACCTCCTTCATCTCGGGGACATAACGCCGCACTACCCCTTCGACAAGACCCTGCAACGTTGCCGCCGCGCCCGGACAGCCTCCGCACGCTCCGTGAAGCTGAACTTTCAGGACGCCGCTTCCCTCGTCGTAACTCACAAACTCTATTCCACCGCCGTGCGACTCTATGATCGGACGCACATGCGATTCCAGCACTTCCACTATTCTCTCAGCCACAGACGCCATGTTGTTTTCCTCCTTAATTTTTTCGCTTCATCGCATTTACGAGTCAGCTTTCGATATTTTTCGCAGATTGCCACAATAACTCCAGCTCGTCAAGCGACATTTTTTCCATCTCGGCGTTTTCACGCGAGGCAAGATTTTCCATTTCCCGAAAACGCCTTATAAATTTCTCGTTCGCAAGCTGGAGTGTGTTTTCAGGATCTATGCCGAGATGACGCGACAAGTTCGCGAGGGAAAACATGAGATCCCCCATTTCCTCCGTCATAGCGGAGACGTTTGCGCCCTTCATCTCTGCCCTTAATTCGTCCAACTCCTCCAGAACCTTGGCCCTGACAGATTCGATATCTCCCGATTTCCAGTCGAAACCCTTTTTTGCCGCCCGTTCGGATATTCGCCATGCTCGCAGTAAAGCTGGCATTCCTTTGGGAATACCCGCCATCGCAGAGCTGTCGGCGCTGCGGTTTCTTCTTTCACCCGCCTTTATCGCCTCCCAGTTACGGAGGACCTCGTCGGAATTTTCAACCGATACGTCTCCAAAAACGTGAGGATGCCGTCTCACCAGTTTTTCGCAGATAACGCGGCAGACGTCATTAATTCCGAAAAGCCCGGATTCTTCAGTGACTGTGGCGGCAAAAACCACCTGGAGCATCAAATCCCCGCACTCCTCGCAAATATCGCGGGGCTCTCCGGAATCTATGGCCTCGACCAATTCGTGGGCTTCCTCCAGAATATAGCGCCTCAGACTGGACAGCGTCTGCTCCTTATCCCACGGACAGCCGCCGGGAGCGCGCAGGCGCCTCATTATATCGACCAGGTTGCCGAATCCGTAATTTTCCAAATTACTCGCGATACTATTATCATTATCCATGACGGACATTGTATCAGAGATTCTTTGTTTTTTCAGGCTTTATCGACGCGATATGCGACACAAAACGCCCGAACGATTCCATACCTCCGGGGCCCGCAAAGCCCCTTTCACGGCGGAACCACCCCTTGACGGGCGGATTTTCGAGCAGGGGACTCCAATCCTCGCATTGCGCCGACGTCTCATCATGTCCGCAGAAAACCCGCAATATGCCGTATTCCGGGCCAACTGCCCTCATCTTTGCCACTCCGAACAGAAAATCCAGCACTGGCGGAACGGGCCCAAAACGATCCGCCGTTTCGGCACGAAGAGCATCTATGACTTCCATATCCCGAGTCCACAGGAGTTTTCTGTAGAGCGCCACCCTTAGACTCTCCTGCGGTATATAGGAGTTCGGTATGGCGCAGGAGAGCGCCACTTCGACCTGTATTTCCCCTCGCGTGTCTCCTTTGAGCCGTCGTATGGCTTCCTCCAGCAGATCACAATACCGCTGAAAACCGACGCGTCCGATATGCCCATGCTGGGTCACTCCGGCAAGCTCTCCTCCGCCCCGTATCTCCAAATCCCTCCTTGCGAGTTCGTAACCGGCGCCGAATTCACCCAAGGCGGCTATCGCTTCGAGGCGTTCGATCGCTTCTTTAGTCAGGACGACGCCCTCGGGATATAAAAAAAGCGCGAACGCCTGTTCATCCCTGCGTCCGACCCTGCCGCGAAGCTGGTGCATCTGCGCGAGCCCGAGGTCCTGCGAATCGCTCACTATTAGAGTATTGGCCCCGGATATGTCGAGCCCGCTCTCCACAATCGACGTGCAGACCAATATGTCGGTCTCTTTGCGCGCGAATCCGTCCATCGCTTCCTTGAGATCTTTTTCGCGCATCCTTCCGTGCGCCACATCGACGCGCAATTTGGGGAACAACCTGCGGACCGTCATGGCCTCGCGATCGATGGAGCGCACCCTGTTGTGGATGTAGAAAATCTGCCCGCCCCGGGAATATTCTCGCAGTACGGCGCTTTTCACCAATGTCTCCGACCACATGCCTGTGGCCGTTATGACCGGCATTCGTTTCCGAGGGGGCGTCTCTATCAGCGACAGGTCGCGCAGCCCCGACAGGGACATATGCAGTGAACGGGGAATCGGAGTGGCCGAAAGCGAGAGTACGTCGACTCCCGGGTAAAGGTTTTTGAGGCGTTCCTTGTGCATGACGCCGAATCTGTGTTCTTCGTCCACTATCACCAGGCCGAGATTTTTGAAAACTACATCCTGACCCAGCATTCTATGCGTGCCGAGAAGGATGTCCACTCTGCCTGAGGCCGTGTCATCGAGAATTTTTTTCTGCCGGGAAGCCGGCACAAAACGGGAGACCGCTTCGACGCGGATACCAAAAGAGTCGAAACGCGCGCTCCACGTGACGAAGTGCTGTTCGGCCAAAAGCGTCGTTGGGGCGATAAGGGCCGCCTGAGCGCCGCCAAAGACGCACCTTGCGGCCGCTCTGAGCGCGACCTCGGTCTTTCCGAAGCCAACATCGCCCACCAGCAGTCTGTCCATGGGAACAGGCCGAGCCATGTCGCGCATTACCTCGCCTATCACGCGAAGTTGATCGGCGGTCTCCTTGTGGGGAAAGGATTTCTCAAATTCGGCCTCCTGTTCGGCGTCGCCGGCGAATATTCTGCCTGGCGCAACCTCGCGTTTTGCGTAAACATCCATGAGATAGCGCGCCGATGCCTCCGCCTGTTCTTTGGCGCGAGCGGACATTTTTTTCCACTGTCCGCCGCGCAGGTTATCCGCGACGGGTTCGGCTCCCGGATACGTCCTGTATGGGGATATTTTGTGAAAGTGCGTGACGGGAATTTTGAGCTTTCGCTCTTCGGCGTATTCGAGAACAAGGTACTCCTGCAGTCCGCCGGATGTCTCCAACTGCTCGGAACCAAGGTAACGCGCCACTCCATAATCATCATGCACCGCCCATTGACCGGCTATCAGGCGCTCTCCCCAGTCGAGCGGAACTCTAGCCTGAGAGGCGGAGGCCGAAATCGATACCGATACTCCCGACAGTTCGAGATCGCCTATAAAAAGCTCTTTCGCGGATGAATCATAAAAACCTTCCGACACAGAACCTTCAGAAACCTTGTATCCCCTGGCGGAACCCCATTTTCTGAAGTGTTCGGCTTCCGATATCAGGGAAACGCCGGCTCCGCGATATTCCACATCCAGACAGTACGCTTCGAGATCGCGCATTCGCCCTCTGAAGTTTGGCAGACCTGTTATTCCGCTGCCGCGTTCGGCTCTATCGATCGAGGCAGTGAGCCTCACTCTCGGATATAACGCCAGAAAACGCTCCACATCGCGCCACGCCCGGGCCTTATCCTCCTCCGCGCCCTCCACTCCGGCCCGCAGCCACGCGTAACTGTCGGCGGAGTTTTCGAGTTCAGACGGTTCAACCAGGACGACATGCGCGTCTTGCGGAAAGAAGTCCTCGGGCGAGGCGGATTGCCGGAAAGTGAGCGCGCGGATTTCTATTCCCGAAAAATTCCCTACGCTGCGCTGCGTATCAGTGGCGAAATACCTCATGCTCTCCACGTCGTCGTCGAAAAATTCCACCCTGACGGGCCATGCGTAAGTCGGATCGAAAAAGTCCACTATACCGCCGTGATACGCGAATTGTCCAGGAATCCATACGATATCGGTCCTTTCGTACCCATGCGCGGCAAGCCACTCCAGCATAAAAGAACGGCTGACGCCAGGCCCTTGCGCGAGTGATATCCTGTCGCCGCCCAAAGACATGGGGCCCATCAGGGCGCCCGGCGTAGCAAGCAGAATCCCGCCGCCGGTCCGCCATTTGTCCATGACCTCTCCCCGCGAAGCCTTCTGAGCCTCCATAATGTGAGGGGAATCGGCGTAAGATGTTATCGCTGTTTCGGGAAGAACGGACACGGCGGGCAGTTCCGCAAATGAGCGCATTGAATCCGCGTCAGCCGAAAAATCGCGGACGAATCTCGAATTGGGCAGCACCACAAGAAGCGGGCGGGAGAACTCACGGCACAGCCACGGCCTTGCGGCTCCGGCAAGCGGGAGATGAAGCGATATGTTCCTGCGCCAGTCGGACATATCCAACCGGTCCAGCCTGCCGCAGACACGTTCCTCTTCCATGTCACGCCTGCCGGAACCCGGCTATTTTGAGTGTGAATCCCTGTCCGGACATGCCACGAAGCCACCTCGACAATGCTTCCCACGCCGAGTTCCCGACGTCCGGCCAGACGTCCCGCTGTTCCCCGGGTATTTTCCCGAGCGCCCAATCCTTCATCCGAATGTGCTCGGGCGGTCCCCCGATCCCCAATCGAAGTCGCGGGATATCGAGCGTGCCGAACAGCGCTATTACGGAAATCATGCCCTTATGCCCGCCCGCGGAGCCGGAAGGACGATACCTCAGACAGCCGAACGGGATTGCCGCGTCGTCGAAGATTATCAACACATCCGGCGGAGCTATGTCGTAATACCGCGCCGCCTCGACGACGGATTTTCCGCTCAGGTTCATGTACGTAAACGGTTTCAGAAACGCGACGCTCTCGCCCTCGATTTGTGAAGCGGGCCAAAAAGCCCCGCTGAATTTCATGCGGGGCTCTCCAAGTCCTTTTCGTTCCGTAAAAGAATCTATCGCAAGCCAGCCCGCGTTATGGCGGCTCCACACATATTCGGGTCCTGGGTTGCCCAGTCCCGCCACAAGTTTCAAGGTTATCCCTCTATTCGTCTTCTTCCTTGCGCCTGTTCTTGCCTACCACTTCGACGTCCGTGGTCTCCTCCGCAAGCTCCTCCGCCGGTGTTTCCGTCATCGATCTCGGACGCGAAACGATGACGACCACGGAATCTTCCGGCGTAACGAGTTCGGCGCTCGGCGGCCTTTCGATGTCACGCACGAATATTTCAGCGCCGAGCTGCAATTTTGCGGTGTCAAGCACTATTTCAGACGGTATCTCACGCGGAAAGACCAGCATTTCGATATCGCGAACCGGCTGTTCCAATATTCCTCCCATTTTGACGCCTGATGAAATCTCTTTGTTTATCACGCGTACAGGTACGGCTACTTTGACTTTATGATCTTTCATCAACTGATAGAGATCGACGTGAAGAATGTTCTGGCTGACGGCGTGTCTCTGCACGCTGCGGAGCAGCGCCATCTCGACGCGCCCGTCCGGCATTTCGAGGTCTATCATATTTGTCTCCCAGTTAGGCGAGTTCGCCGCGTGCGACAACTCCTTGAGGAGCACCGTCCCAACTACGCTCTTCTTGTATTCCGGCCCGTAGAACACCGCCGGTATCATGCCCTTTGTCCTGAGTTTACGGCACGTGCCTTTGCCTACGCCGGTACGGCTCGTGAACTTTATCTTAACCGCCATATACTACTCCTCCTCATTGGTTTGCGCTCATTGCTCTCTTCGCCTGGGTTTTGGCTGGAAGAGTATGCTTATCGAATGATCCAGATGTATTCTCCGTATGGCCTCCGCGAATAGCGGGGCTATGGACAACGCCGTTATCTTTTTCAGCTGTTTCTCCGGCGGCAGCGGGATCGTATCGGTCAAAATCAGTTCCTCCAGCACCGAGCCGCCGATTTTTTCGATTGCCGAACCCGACAGCACCCCATGTACGGCGCACGCGTACACTTTTTCCGCTCCGTAAGTGAAAAGCGCGTTCGCCGCGTTCACTATGCTGCCTCCGGTATCTATTATATCGTCCACCAATATCGCTATTTTATCCTTCACCTCTCCAATTATTTCCATCACCTTGCTCTGATTGGCGACGTCGTAAGATCTGCGCTTGTCGACTATCGCGAGTTCGGTGTTTATTTGTTCCGCGAACTTCCTGGCGCGCACCACTCCCCCTATATCAGGAGATACCACCACCACGCGGCGCTCCTGCAACTGAGGTTTCAATATCCTCTTCAAGTGCGAGGCGAGCAGCGGTATTCCGGTGAGATGATCCAGAGGTATGTCGAAAAAGCCCTGAATC
>JAISYN010000319.1 GCA_031269915.1 Synergistaceae bacterium | reverse complement strand
TGATGCTTCTCGATTCATTTGTCAAGTAAAAGCAGTGAATTTCTGCGGAAATTCGCTGCTTTTGCGACTACATGGCAATTATGCCTATCGGGTTAAAATGAAAAGTTATGGGTTAAAGACCTCATGCGCCATGATTCGCCTGTCTCCCTGTACCTCGTGGTGAGCCCGACAGACCAGCTGCGGCTGACGCCGCTCGTGAGGCTGATAATAACGCAGATAATTTTCAGCCTCGCCAGCCATATGGACTTCGCTGACGGGAGAAGCGTCGAGGGGTATAAGCATAGATTGTTATTGCTGCTTGACGAGTTTCCATCTCTCGGACGGCTCGACCTCTTTGAGAGGGCGCTGGGGTTCATAGGCGGATATGGCCTCAAAGCGTTTATCATCGCACAGGGGCTGCCGCAGCTATTCAAAGCGTATGGGAAGGAGGAAGCGATCCGGACAGGATGTCACATACAAATAGCGTTCGCGCCAAACGACATGGAGACGGCGGATTATCTCAGCAAATCCACCGGACAGATGACCGTCATAAAGACAAATTATTCGGAAACTTCTCAGGACGGGAAGCTCTTAGGAGGAAAATCCAGACAGACCTCATTGCAGGAGGTTCAGCGCCCCCTGATGACGCCGGACGAGTGCAGGAGGCTTCCGGGCTTGAAAAAGGACGAGAACGGCGATGTCATCGACGCCGGGGACATGCTGATATTCCCCTCCGGCTTCTCCTGTATTTATGGCCGCCAGACGCTCTATTTCAAGGATTCGAAGATGGATGAACGGTCGAAGATTCAGCCGCCGATGGAAAGCGACTGCCTGATCGAGATTGCTGATTTGCCGTAGAAGGGTTTAATGTGCCTGTCCCTGCTTGATCGCGTCAAGCACGATTCTGTAAAGATGCCCTGGCTGCGAACGGTCGCCAATGTCGCTGAAAATAGCGCTGGCCGCGACCAGGGCGTTTCTTAAATATTCGCTGTGCTTCTGGAATAGCTGGCGGTTTATCGGCATATTCACGCTGTCCGCATACTGACAGCAAAAATGCGTCACTGTCCTGGTGTTGCCTTCGCGGAACGGATGAATCTGCCATAAGCGAGAAAAGCAATTTGAAAATTTACCCGCCTGTCCCTCACATGGCAAATCCCCCCATTCAATAGCCTTCATCTCATCCAAAATTACTCCAAAGGACTTTTCAATTTCATCGTGAGGGCTGTACTCTATCGACAAACCGCCCAGCACGGCTTCGTTTTTTTCAATGTCTATTGTCCTCAGCTCGCCGGCCCAATCATACAGATCGCAAAAGATATATTTGTGCATGGCCCGCAAATGCCGGCAGTCATATTCGCCGGATAACGGATTCTCCGCCATGTCGGATAATCTGAGGCTTGTATAGGATGCCTCCATTTCATCGAGGATATCCCGGTCACGGACGCCAAACTTGTTAATGAGCACGCCTGTCCCAGGATATAGATAGGGGTCAGCGGGAGACAACTTCGTTTTTTGCCGTCTTCATGCGATATTTTGTGTCCAATACTCTTTTAATGTCATCGCGCGTCATTTCTCCGCGCTTCTCGCTTTCGACCAGTTCCAAAAACTCAGGCGTTGGCTCCAGGCCATTGACCTTGATCATTCCGAGCGCGTAATCCCATGCCTCGCCCTTATTCATCTTTCGTTCATTCATTATAGCTCGTCCCCTTCCCGACCGGCTTTATATATCTTACGCCTGATTATATCAAGCAAAGCGTAAAAACATAACCGTATCGCGCCTTGCGGCGTTGACGCCGACCACCGTCAGCCGTTCAGATATTTTTCGCGAACACAGCCGGGACGCCGAACAAAAGCGACCAGAGCGAGACAAATGTTTTCTGCGTCGCCGGCAATGATGTATCTCTGCACCACCAGAGATTGGCGGCGCAAATGATCACGTCAGGTTTTTGAATCATCGAAGCGATGAACGGCCATGTCAGAAAAGCCTCGTAGCAGACGATGACGGCGGCCTTTCTCCCGTCCGGCAGATTGAGAATCCCGCTGTCGAACAAATGCAGGTTCGCGCCGCCTTCAGCGAAAGGGCCAACATACATCGAGTAGGGAACCGGGATTCGCTGATGGGACACTGTAAACTTCCCACCGTGGAGCATGAGAACCGAGTTGTCGTATTTCTTTCCGTCTCCCGCTGGCAGTTCTGCCCCGAAAAGTACGGCGGTCTCTCTGCCGAACAGCTTTTCAAGCCCGCTTTTCCACAGTTCGAGGCCCGTATCGTTCAGCCTTCCCGCGATTGTTTCCGGCAAAATGACGATACCCGGCGAGGTGTCCGTGCCGTTTTTACCAGCCCGGTTCCTTAACTCAGAGAATACCATATTCGCGCGCTCGTAATCCCGCTCGAAGCTGAAACTGCCGCTCCCCAGCCTGCCGAACGACGTATTGATTGACGCAATCCCTTCCGGTTTTGGCGGTTCGTACCAGCTATCGGGCGGCAAGGACGCGAAAATCCCAATTACGCACAGGAAAATAAAAGCCGTTTTTCGTGATACGGCGCAAAGCGCGTAAATACCCAGCACGACGAACATTCCGACGAAACCGCAGCCTTTGAATATCGTCCCGGAAGCCGTGAGCGGGTTGATTATCCCTATGAGCGAGAATGGCGGCAGGACGTATGCGGTAAGGAACGCCAGAACAAGGCATATCGCTTTTCTCCGCCTGTCTTTGCTCCAGAACACGCCGAACGGCAGGGAAGCGCCTAATGGCATGAGGACATACAACACTGCGGCCTGCGCGAACGTGTGGTTCTCGGACAAAAACACAGCCGCTCCTGGCAGGAGCCCCCTTGAGGCCGGGAGATTGCAAGCCAGACTGACCGCGAACGCCGCGTATCTTGAACCCACGAGCGTCCAGAGGGCGGGCACGGCAAGGACAAGTGTTGCCATGCGGGGCGCCGTCGTTAATCCGGCATATCCGATTGACGCGGATATA
>JAISYN010000183.1 GCA_031269915.1 Synergistaceae bacterium | reverse complement strand
TTGGCCGTGCTGATATGCACCGTCCGCATCATGAAGAGCAACTTCGGGAACGTTATCAGAGCGGTCCGCGACGACGAGACGGCGGCCAGAACCATGGGCGTAAACACATTCAAGACGCGCGTCACGGCCTTCACCATAGGTTGTTTCGGCGCAGGAGTTGGGGGCGCGCTGATGGGGAATATCATAACCACCATAGACCCTAAAATGTTCACTATAACCCAGACCTACAATATTCTGATGATAGTGGTGGTGGGAGGGCTCGGTTCGATCACCGGAAGTCTGGTTGGTTCCGTCCTGGTCACAGTCATGCTGGAGTGGCTCCGTTTCGTCGAAAACCCGCTTTCCATAGGCTCATTCAATATTCCAGGCATCCCGGGAATGAGGATGGTAATATTCTCCATGCTGCTGGTGGCGGTCATAATATTCAGGAGAGAGGGAATAATGGGAATGCGGGAATTCAGTTGGAACTGGTTTGCGTCGCGCTTCGGAGCCATGAAGAGGGATGAGGCATGACGCCTCCTTCGGACGCCGCCCGGCCTATCCTGTCTCTTATTGACGTGACGCTCAGATTCGGCGGCCTAGTTGCGGTGAACGGACTGTCCATGTCCGTTCCCAAGGGCGGCATAATCGGCCTCATAGGCCCGAACGGCGCGGGGAAGACATCGGCTTTCAACGTGATAACGGGTTTTTACAAACCCACTTCCGGTTACGTGGAATTCACGCCCCCTGGAAGCCCGGCTGTGAAATTGACCGGATTTCCTCCTCACGAAGTCTGCCGGGCGGGACTTGCCAGGACATTTCAGAACATCCGTCTGTTCGGAAACGGGAGCGCGCTCGAGAACGTCATGACTGGCGCGTATGTACGTGAGAAAAGCAAATGGTGGATGAACGTCCTGCCCATTTTCCCTTCCGCCGCGCGCGAGGAACGCGAGATCAGAAAAAACGCCAGGGAACTGCTTGCGCGCCTTGGCTTGGACAAATATACGGATGCGACCGCGTCGTCGCTGCCATACGGAGCGCAGCGCAGGCTCGAAATAGCGAGGGCACTCGCCACGAAACCGTCGTTCATACTGTTGGATGAACCGGCGGCCGGAATGAACCCTCAGGAATCGTCGGAGCTGCTCGGGTTTATAAGAAAACTGCGCGAGGATTTCGATCTTTCGATACTCATGATAGAGCACGACATGAAGGTCGTAATGGGAGTATGCGAACATATATGGGTTCTGGATCAAGGCTGCCTGATAGCCGACGGCAGCCCTGAGGAAATCAGAAAAAACCCGAGAGTGATAGAAGCGTACCTCGGCCATGAGGCTCCAAATGCTTGAGATACAAAACCTGAACGTCAGGTACGGCGGCATTCACGCGGTGCGCGATCTCTCCATTTCCATAGATCGCGGCGAGATAGTCACCCTGATAGGGGCAAACGGCGCCGGAAAAAGCAGCACCATACGCGCGGTGATGGGACTGGTAAAGGGTATCCAGGGAAACATAACCTATACCGCTCCCGACGGCAGACAGGTCTCCCTGACCGGCAAGCCTCCGGAATATATGGTGAAGATGGGTATTTCTCTGTCACCGGAGGGCCGTCGCATACTCCCCCATCTCACCGTAGAGGAAAACATGATGCTGGGCGCGTACAGCCGCAATGACGCCGAAGGAGTCGCGCGCGATATCGAATACGGATACACGCTCTTCCCAAGGCTCAGGGAACGGAGAGGTCAAAAAGGGGGCACGCTTTCCGGCGGCGAGCAGCAGATGCTCGCGGTGGCGCGGGCGCTCTCAAGCCATCCCGAACTTCTGATGCTGGACGAACCATCGCTGGGGCTGGCCCCGATACTGGTCGACGAAGTATTCGCGACCATCAGGGAAATCAACCGCGAGGGAAGGACTATTCTGCTGGTCGAGCAAAACGCCTTCGCGGCGCTCAGGATAGCGAACAAAGCCTACGTGCTGGAGACCGGCGCCATAGCGCTCTGCGGCAAGGGCGCGGACCTTCTCGAAAACCCGAAGGTGAAAGAGGCGTATCTGGGGGGATGACCTAACAGATGGCGGCCCGGACATAAACCCCAGATTTCACTATTCTTTTGTCTTGAGCAGAAAGAAAGCGATTATTACAAGAAGCGGAAGAACGCAATGCCAATGGCTCGATAAGAAATCCATCTTATCCGCTGCCAATCTTTTTGATTTTCGTTCCATTTAAATTACAACAATCGAGCCTTTTCTCGCCTAATGCTTTTTCGTTTTCTCTGGCAAGGCGTTCAATGAACTCATTCCAGCGTTTTTTTATAAATCGCGGCAGAAACATTGCCCTTCATCCTTTCAAGTTCAAATTTGCGTAATTCCGAACCTACAGCCAAAACCGCGGACGGTAATGAAGGAGGGATCGTATCGTTTCGATCAAGAACAACTACCACGTTAAAACCCCTTATTTTCGGCTCAGACTTCAACGAATCAATTTTCACGGCGCTATCTTCCGCCATGAGAATTTTTCTCGAGCTGTTCATCTCCATCCCTCCTTCGTCAATCATCAATAAACGGCCCTCTAATATTTCCAGTTTCTGAAAATAACTTTAGCTTCGGAAAGAAGGGCTTTGGGGATGGTAATACCCTTTTCATCGACGGTCTTATGCTCCGGAAGTATGGGTACGGGATTGCATCCGCCTTTTACAATTTCTATGTTTTTCGTTTTGAAACGGTTTCCGCAGTTCTGGCACACGAATACGTCGCCTTCCTGCACGTAATAGCCGGCGCCCGAATCGTAGCAGACCTGACAGGTGTTGAACGCCGTCCGTATCGTACCGTCAGGGGCTTTGACCGCGAAGACTTCCATGTCTATCCCGTCGACTTTCAGAGGATAAAACACCGCTTTCTCAGTGACTTCCGCGATCGGGATAAACAAGCCGCCGTCCGGCAGAATTTCGGCCTTAGCGGAAGACGCGCTGAATGCCGCTAAAATGGCGAACAGAGCCGCAATTATTAACTTACCTTGGCATAGCTTTTTCATGATATTTTTCACCTAAACGCATCCTCTCTTTATTTTTAAATACAGAGGGAGCGGTCTCTTACGCGCGGGATACACCCCCTCCGTTCTCGTTTTTTTACCTGGCCACGTCGTGCCTCTGATCCTCTATCGCTGTTCTTATCAGGCCAAGGCTGACTTTTCTAAAGTTATTACTTCAAGTCGAACGGCTTCAGAAATTTCTCCGCCTCGAACTTACGTCCCCTAGCGTCCTCAAGAGGGACTTTCGTGTATTCCCAGCCTTCGACTTTTGCCGGGTCGACGCCGGCTTCAATGAAAATTTTGGGATCTACCACGAACACGATATCCTTGTCATTTTTGCTCATATCCTTCGCCCACTCGAACAATGACCCTTCAGCGACGGTTATTCCGTAATGGTCGAGGGCGGAATGATAGCCTATCGATTCCCTGTCAAGCTTCACTATCTGCTCAAACGATGAAAGCGGGGTTATTGCGCCGTCGTATACCAACGGCTTGTCGGAAAGCTTTTTCCCCAGCATCAGCTTGCCCCTGTCCTCCAGCATCCCCTTCATATCATCCGGCAGTTTATCCAAATCAAGGCCGGCGTTCACGAACGGTTCGGCGTCGAAACAGAGATACGCGTCGAACATACGGTCGGGTTTGGCCTCCCTGCGCCACCAGAAAGCGGCGTCGCCGTCGGGATCGGTAAGAACCCAGACTTTGTCCATGTCGTCCGCAACAGGCGGAAACTCCAATGTTTCTATCACCGCGCTGAACGAAACGATCGCGGCTTTTCCCACGAGGTCGGTGTTGAACGCCGCGTACGCGCCACCCGCCGCAAGAATTGAGAATACCCCAACCGACAACGCAACCAACGCCGCTTTGCACATGTTTTTTCTCTTCATTTCAGATTCCCCCAATATTTTTTATTTTTTAATCACTGACGCGGTTTACTTTGAACCGCCTCAGCCTTAAAGCGTTTGTCAGCACCGATACCGAGCTGAGCGACATCGCCGCCGCAGCGAGTATCGGATTCAAGAGCGGGCCTCCGAATATATACAGTATCCCGGCCGCTACAGGGATACCAGCCGTGTTGTAGGCGAAGGCCCAGAACAGGTTTTGCTTGATGTTGCGTATCGTCGCCCGTGAAAGAGCAATAGCCGTCGGGACATCCATGAGGTCGCTTTTCATCAGCACTATATCAGCGGATTCCATCGCGACGTCGGTACCGGAACCGATCGCTATCCCTATGTCGGCCTGGGCAAGCGCGGGAGCGTCGTTAATTCCGTCACCGACCATTGCGACCCGCAAACCTTCGGTCTGAAGTTTCTTCACCTCGTTCGATTTGTCCTGCGGCAACACTTCAGCAAGAACTATATCGATGCCTACCTGACGGGCGATAGCGTCAGCCGTCTTTTTGTTGTCGCCGGTGATCATCGCGACCTTGATTCCCATTGCTTTGAGAGACTTTATAGCGTCCGAGCTGCTTTTCTTCAAAACATCGGCGACGGCGACAATGCCGACAAGTTTATCTTCAAGCACGACATACATCGGAGTTTTTCCTTCTTCGGCAAGGCGATCCGATTCTTTTTCCAAATTACCGAGAGGAACGCCGCGTTCTTTCATCAGCTTCCGGTTCCCGATATAAAATACGCTGCCGTCGATGACCGCCTCTATTCCAAGACCGGTGAGCGCCTGAAAATTCTCGACTTTCAGGAAATCGACGCACTCGATATTGGCTTTTCTCACTATCGCTTCGCCGAGAGGATGCTCCGAACTTCTTTCCGCCGAAGCGGTTATTTGAAGAAGGTGATTTTCGTCACGTATCCCCGAATCGTTAGCGATCACTATGTCGGTGACTTCGGGGTGTCCCTCGGTCAGAGTTCCAGTCTTGTCGAACACGATCGCGTTCAGTTTATGCGTCGTTTCCAGGGCTTCGCCTCCTTTGAAGAGAATCCCGTTTTCCGCTCCTTTTCCTGTGCCTACCATAATGGCCGTGGGTGTCGCGAGCCCGAGAGCGCAGGGACAGGCGATTATCAAAATCGCTATGAAAATGGTTAGCGCGAATTGAACGTGCGTCCAGCCGGCGGGAGGCGTTCCGAGGAAATACCAGGCTATAGCCGCTATTACCGCTATCACGCAAACGACCGGAACGAAATATCCCGATACGATGTCGGCCATCGCCGCTATCGGCGCTTTTGAACCCTGAGCGTCCTCGACGAGTTTGATTATCTGCGCGAGCGCCGTGTCGCTTCCGACTTTCGTGGCTTCAAAGCGAATGACTCCGTTTTTATTTATGGTCGCGGCGAACACCTTATCGCCGGGTTTCTTGTCTATCGGTATACTCTCGCCGGTGAGCATGGATTCATCCACCGCCGAATGTCCTTCGACAATTACGCCGTCGACCGGAATTTTCCCGCCGGGCTTGGCTATGATGACATGCCCGATTTCTACTTCGTCGATCGGGATTTCCATCTCATGCCCGTCCTGGACGATAATCGCCGTCTTCGGCGCGAGCCCCATGAGTTTCTTTATAGCTTCCGAGGTTTTCCCCTGTGAAACCGCTTCAAGATACTTACCGAGCAGGATGAGCGTTATTATGACGCCGGCCGACTCGAAATAGAGGCCTTCCACGGCCCCGAAATTGCCGATTAGGATTTGATACGTGGAGTAAAAACTGTATATCAGCGCAGCCGACGTGCCTATCGCGATCAGTGAATCCATATTCGGGCTTCTCTGAATGAAAGCCCTGAACCCGACTGAATAAAACCTCCTCCCGGCTATGACGATGGGAACCGTCAGAATAATCTGAACTATCGCGTAGTTCAGAGGGTATTGCATCGGATAGAGTATTCTCGGCGTCGGGAACGGCCACCACCACAGCATCGAACTCATCGCTATGTAAAGAAGCGGAACGCCGAATATCGCGGATACTATGAATTTCTTTTTGAGCGAATTGATTTCCCGCTCACGGCGAACGCGATCTTCGTCCACTGCCCCCTTTCTTTCAATGTCGAGCGGGGTATACCCTAATTTGGATATCGCCTCCTTTATTTGAGAGAGTTTTATTAACTTTGGGTCATACGCGACAGTCGCTCTTTCCGTGGCGAAATTGACCGACGCGAGCGTTACCCCGTCGATTTTCGATACGGCCTTTTCTATGCGCTGCGCGCAGGCCGCGCATGTCATTCCGAGGATCGGTATCGTCACTTCATTTTTTTTGTTTTCCGAAACCACGCCATAACCTATTCCGGCTATCGCTTCCTCTATCGCAGACAATTCGAGGGCGGTCTCGTCGTACTCGACGGTCAGTTTTTCCGTGGCGAAATTGACGGTAGCTTTCGCCACTCCAGCGAGCTTGCCGGTAACTTTTTCAATCCTTTTCGCGCAAGCCGCGCATGTCATTCCGCTGATAGTTAAAGTATTCCGCATATCATGAATCACTCCTGTCAAGTTAAATTTAAGCCAAACTAACCGCGGCATCCGCACGAATAATTTTCGTCTATCACAATTTCCCTGTGATTTTTGCCGCTGCACCGCGCGTTTTCAATGACGTGTTTTAAATGTTGGAAATCCGTCATTTTAGGATCGTAATCCACTTTTGCCCTTCCTATCCTGAAATTGACGGACGCGTTGATCACGCCGTCTTTCTCCGCGAGGATTTCTTCGATGCTAGCCGCGCATTCAGGACAGCTTAATCCATAAACCGGCACGTTCAGCGACATGCGTCTTGTCTGTTCCACCACGTCGTTGACGATCTCGCTTATAGTTTCATGCAATAATGGTCCGGACAATCTCCTTTCATCGTATTCCAGCGACAGTTCCTCTTTATCGAAACTGACGGATACCCGCCTGACTCCACGCAGACCGCCGACTACTTTTTCAATCCCTTTCGCGCATCCAGGGCACGCCATGCCGCTTATCCGAATCATTTCCCGAGTCATATAAACCCCTCCTTTCATAAATATATTTTTTAGAAACCACCGCAGCAAGCGCAGGATGGGGCCGCAAAATCGTCCTCCCCGGGATTTGGTTCCGCGGCTTCCGCTGTCCCCGGCGATATTCCGGTCACAGCCGTCGTCCGCGGAATATTCGCCGTATCCGCGTCCACTACCGTTATCGTTCCCCGTATCATGCCCATCCAGCAGCTATATCTGAATTTGCCCGTTTTTGTCGGGGTAAACTCAATGATATTGTCACCGACCGTCAGTCTTTTTTCTATCTTGAATTCAGGAATGACAATCGCGTTGTTGCAGCCGTTTACCGTGCCTTTCTCCGCCGAAAGATTCCACCGGACGGGAGTCCCGACCTCGACAGTGAGGGCCGGGTATCCCCTCCTCGTGAGAGGAGTCGTTATTTCCTGAATTCCGCTCGAATTTACGACCGCCGAATTTGAGGAAACAACCTGAGCAGGAGAGCTATTGACGGCCAGATTCCCAAGCGGATCGATCCCTGACAGGGCGGTTCCGTTGTTGAACATGACGACTCCCATCACGATTACCAGCGCCGCGCCCGCTTTCATTACTCTTCCAGCAAAGCGTTTGCTCATCAGGGAGCCGAACGCTCCAAGTCCGAACATCAGCGGGACGGTGCCCAAACTGAAGAAGAACATCGACATCGCGCCTTTCAACGGACTGCCTGTCGAGAGCGCGTAAATCTGCATCGCCTGCAACGGTCCGCATGGCATCAAGCCGTTCAGCAGACCTACGACCAGCGGGCCCTTCCCCTTCTTTTTCCGCTCCATCCGGACAATCAGAAATTTTGGCAGTCTGGGGGACAATACTCTCAAAAACCCGAACATACCGAGCATATTCAACCCCATTATCACCATAAATATACCGGCGGCAATCTGGACCATGCCTTTCATCGTTCCCGAGAAACTGACCGCGGAGCCGAGCGCTCCGACAATCCCTCCCACTATCGTGTAGGAAACCACCCTTCCGGAGTTGTAAAGGATCGAGGGTCTCAAATTGGCGTACGACGCGAGGCCTGTATCGCCGCTTTCACGTCCGCCGGCGGACGAAAGGGCCTGAGATAGATTTATCCCTCCGCACATCGCCACGCAGTGGACCGAGGTAAGCAGGCCTATCGCGAACAGCATCCAATACCCCATCCCCGTTTCGGCTTGCGGAAAGAAATTGAAAATGCCGCCTAAAAAACCTCCGCCGGCGCCGTTCAGAAACATATACAACGCCGCTACGAGCAGCAGCGCCGCTATGAAGTTTTTCCATTCGCTCCCCGCCGCCGTTTTTTCGCCGCGGGCGACTTTGTAATCGAGGCTCTCTATCGCGGATATTATGGCTTCCTTGTTCGTGTCGCCGTTGAAACTGACCCGCGCCGTTCCATGCGCGTAAGACACTTCCGCGGCAACTACCCCGCGCAAGGCCTTCAATTTTTTCTCTATTCTGTTCTGGCAGCTTACGCAAGTCATCCCGCTTACGCGAAGGATTTCCTTTCTTATCGTCTGATCCATGAAAACACTCCCCATCTTCAGATATCGGTTTATTGCCCGGTTCAATTTCTTCACACGCAAAAGATATCAAAAGATTGTGTAGAAAATATGTGGTTTTTATTTTTGAGAGTGTCTGCCTAAATATAGATAAGGCCGCTCTCTTAGCCAGAAGGAACTGATTAGTGGTTGTAACCGCGTGCCGGAAACGCAGAGTCAAACCGGGAAGGGCGCGGCGCACTCCTGACCGACATTGCCGCTCTGTCGTACGTATTGACACAAATCGGCGGAGATGATATATAATTAAGACTATGATTACTTTACACGGACTCGGTTGTAGTTGTTTTGGATGTATATCCTGCGGGCGCTCAGTATCATCTACGGGAGCAGGTATGAGTATTGGCCGGTCACCCGCCTCGGAGGATTGATTCTTTAACAGGGTTTCAAAACAAAGCGTTTGTCCTAAGAGATACGGGGAGCCGGGAGAAAAACGGCTCCTTTTTTTGTGTTCTGTTATGAAAAATTTTTCTATCCTTAAGGAGGAATTTACCGCATGAACAGATATTTAATGACGCCGGGGCCGGTTCCGGTATCCCGGGAGGTTTCGTTACACGAGACGCGCGCTCTCATAGGGCACAGGGGACGCCAATTTTCCGATCTGTTTTCGGGCATAGAGGAGAAATTATCGCGTCTCCTTCAGAGCGGGGGCAAAACAGTGATATTTCCGGCGTCCGGGACGGGATCGCTCGAAAGCCTCGCAATGAATTTCACCGGCCCGGACACCAGCGTCATATCGGTATCGTGCGGTGTGTTCGGGGACAGGCTGCGCGAAATTACGGCGCTTACAGGCGCTCGGATGATAAATGTGGATGTCGCTCCGGGAGACGGCGTTCGGCCCGGCGTGGTCGCCGCAGCCGTCAAATCGAATCCTGACGCGTCCGTTCTGCTGCTGACGCAGAACGAAACGTCCACAGGAGTATTCAACCGCATCGACGAAATAATTGGAGAACTGCCCAAAGAAGGAAGGCCTCTGGTGCTGGTCGACGGCGTCAGTTCCGTTGGCGCTATGCCCTGTTTCCCGGAGAAATGGGGAATAGACGGGCTCGCTACCGCTTCTCAGAAGGGCCTGCTCTCTCCTCCGGGTCTCGGCCTGGTGTGGCTCTCGGAACGCGGTTGGGAGACCGTCTCCAGGAGAAAGTGCGCCTCATACTACTTCGATCTCTCCCTCCAGAAGACATACCTGTACAAGGACGCTCCGGAGAATCCCTACACGCCTCCGGTATCGCTCTATTTCGCGCTCTCCGCGGCCCTCGACGAAATAACCTCGGACGGCTGGTTCGATGAAAGAGCGCGCGCCGCGCGTTCGCTTGCCGCGGGAATAGAATCCCTCGGCTTCGAACTGCTGGTCCGCGACGAAAAGTTCCGTTCGCCTGGCGTAACAGCCTTTTCCCACCCTTCCGGCGAAACTTCGGCGATATTGAAACGCCTCAAAGAGATAGGGGTCGAACCGGCGGGAGGGCAGGGCAAATTCAAAGACAGCCTCATTCGCGTGTCGCACTATCACGACGTGAGATGGCCGGAAATCTCCCTCGCGCTCGGCAGCCTGTACGCGGCTCTCGGCGATGCCCGAAAAGGGGCCGGAGATTTCATGCGGCGCGCGTTCGAAGCATGGGAGGCGAAGTGAGATGAGCGGCAAAAAATTCAGGATAATAATACCCGAAGCGCTGGGTGACGAAGGATTGCGAATATTGAAGGAAGCCCCCGACGCCGACGCTGATATCAGGATCGGAATCACCAGACCGGAACTTCTGAAAATCATAGAACACTACGACGCCATCATCACGAGAAGCGGAACCGCCATGGACAAAACTGCCATCGGCGCGGCGCGCAGGCTCAGAGTCATCGCAAGGGCCGGCGTCGGGGTGGACAACGTCGACATACAGGAAGCCAGCAGACGCGGAATAGTGGTCATAAACGCCCCGACCGGCAACACGCTCGCCGCCGCGGAACAGACGATGGCGCTCATGCTCTCAATGGTGAGGCACATTCCGCAGGCGCATATCTCTCTAACTCACGGCGAATGGAACCGCAAACGTTTCACGGGACGCCAGCTCAACGGCAAAAAAATTTTGATTGTGGGCCTCGGCAGGATAGGAATCCAAGTCGGTCTCAGATGCCGCGCTTTTGGCATGGAGATTCTATGTTTCGACCCGTACGTGCCGGAAAAGAGAATTCTCGAATTCGGTTTCCAGAAAACGGAAGACCTCGCGGGCGCGATGTCGCTTGCCGACATAGTCTCCGTCCACGTACCCATTACGAATGAGACGCACTGCGTTATCAACGAAAAGATGCTGCGCGCGATGAAGCCAGGCTCTTATCTGATAAACTGCGCCCGCGGCGGCATCGTGGACGAGACGGCGTGCGCCCAGGCTCTCCGCGACGGCAGACTGGCGGGCGCGGCGTTCGATGTGTTCAGCCAGGAACCGCCGACAGCCGACAATCCTCTGTTCGCTGAGGATATCGCCGATAAAGTGACGCTCTCACCTCACCTCGGCGCTACTACGGTCGAGGCGCAGACGGAGGTCGCGCGGATAGCCGTCACAAACGCGCTCTCCGCGCTGCGGGGAGAGCAGTACGATCACGCCGTCAATCTGCCATTCATGGAGCAGTACCTCAACGACATACAAAAGAATTTCGTCCGGCTGGCGAGGAAAATGGGCATTTTAGCGGCAAAACTCGTCGAGAACGACGGCGGCCCGGCGCTCAAATGCCAGGTAACGCTGAGAGGCGGCGAACTTGTGGATGAGGACGCCCCCCGCAACAAAAACCGCCCCTACACCATAGCGGTGATAAAAGGACTGCTCGAAGTGGCGCACGGACCGGAAACGAACTACATGATAGCTCCTATACTGGCGGCGGAACGAGGCATAGCGATCGAGGAAAATTTCGGAGAATCGCGGACGTACAACAATCTCATAGAAGTGACGGCGGAGAGCCATAAATCGACCGTGTCACTGACCGGAACCATAACGGAGGAAGGCCGTCAGCACATAGTGACAGTCAACGATTACTGGATCGACTTCAATCCGAACGGGCAGCTTCTTATGTTCCAAAACCATGACCGCCCCGGCGTCATAGGCAAAGTGGGCAAACTTTTGGGGGACTCCGGGGTCAATATAGCCAACTTCTCTCTTAGCCGCAAGGAAACCAGCGGGCTCGCCCTGGCCGTCATGGAGGTCGACGGCGTAATTTCGAAAGACCTCCTCTCCGAACTCGAGCGGAACGGCGACATGATATGGGCCGCGACCGTGAAACTCAACGGAGAAACGAATCTATGAGGTTTTTTATATTGAGGCACGGCGAGACTGTCTGGAACAGCGAAGGACGTTTCCAGGGACAGCGGGACACGGAACTCAACGAACGCGGGATCGCTCAGTCAAACCGCGCCGCCGAATATCTCGCCGGACACGGATTCGACGCGGTTGTGTCCAGCCCTTTGAAACGCGCGTACTTCGCGGCCGGGAAAATCGCGGAGCGCTGCGGAATGAAATCCGTGGAAACTATACCTGGCTTCACCGAGATAAACCACGGCGACTGGGAGGGGCTGTTATCGTCCGAGGTCGTTGCCCGCTGGCCTCGGCTGATTGAGATGTGGCATTCCGAACCGCACACTGTTGTGATGCCGGGCGATGGCGGAGAGTCCCTGCGCTCCGTTCAAATACGCGCCGCTTCAGCGGCCGCGAATCTGGCCGAAACCTATTCGGGGGACGTCTGCGTAACAGCCCACGACGCCGTGATAAAGGCGCTCTTATGCCACTTTCTCAATACTCCTCTGTCGAGCTTCTGGAGTTTTCAAATAGCGAACTGCGGGCTTTCCATAGTGGAGATTATCGCGGGCCGTCCGCCGAGAATAAGTCTGATGGGCGACTCTCACTATCTGAGAGACGACGGCGGAAACTTCACACTGCCTGAACAGAAGGGGCTTTAGAATCGGGCGGCGGGTCGCACGCGTACAACTCAGCGTATGTCTGACGCCTTACGGATATGCGCGGACAGCCGTCCTTTATGGCGACAATGGCAGGTATCGGGGTTTTGTTGTAATTGTTGGCCATCGAGTAATTATACGCCCCGGTACAGAGGACGGCTATCACGTCGCCTCTTTCGACAGGCGGAAGGGCTATATCGCGGATGACTATATCGCCCGATTCGCAGCATTTGCCCGCTATAGTGACCTTGCGATCCGCAGGCTCTCCGTATTTATTCGCCACTACGGCGTCATAAACGGCCTCATAGAGCGCGGGGCGCGGGTTATCGGGATATCCGCCGTCGACTCCGGCGTAGAGGGTGACCCCGGGAACTTCCTTCACGCTGCACACGGTGTACAGCGTTATTCCAGAGGGGCCTACTATATAACGACCCGGCTCGATTATCAGGTCGGGACGCTTTATGCCGTTCAGGGCGCAAAATTCTTCCGCCCGTTTCACCATCGCCCCAATGAATCCCTCGATTGGGATCGGCCTGTCGGATGCGGTGTACGGCACGCCGAAGCCGCCTCCCATGTCCAATATCCAGGCCTCGAAACCCACCTCTGAGCGCGCTTCCCGGATGAGTTCAAGAAGAACATCCACGGCCGCAAGGTGAGCCGACGCGTCCATCAACTGGGAACCCACGTGAAAGTGAAAACCGGAGATCGAGACGTTCGCCATCTTCATGCAGGCTGGCATGGCGTTTTTGACCGCTTCGGGCGACAGGCCGAATTTGGTCCTGCCGCCGGACGTCAGCATGTGTCTGTGCGTATTGCCCTCGACGCCGGGATTCACCCTTATCAGAATATTGGCCCGCACATCGTGAGCCCGCGCCATTTCATCTATCAAGCTTATCTCGCCGAGACTGTCACAGACGAACTTACCCACGCCGTACTCCAGCCCCTCCGATATCTCGCGGACCGTCTTGCTGTTTCCGTGAAACGCTATACGCTCCACAGGAAAATTCATGCGGCGAGCGAGATAAAGTTCTCCGCCGGAGACGACGTCGAGCCCGAGGCCCTCGTCCATCAAAATACGCAGCATGTCGCGGGTCAAAAAAGCCTTCGACGCGAAGTGAGTCCGGCATCTCTCGTATTTTTCGTCGAAACACGATTTTACCGTCCGTATCCGGTCCGTTATCTCGTCCTCCGAGACGACGTACAACGGAGTGCCGAATTCGCGCGCCAGTTCCGTCGTGTCACAGCCGTGAAAAATAAAATTTCCCATTGCCCGGCCTCCAGTCGTCTATCGCGTCACGGCAGCGGAGACACGTACCACATCGGATTGCCCATGGAAAACCCGAACACGAACTCGTCCTCGCTGCTGTAAACCATCGCCAACCTTCCTTTGAAGGCCTTCCCGGAAACAGTGAGCGCCACTCCTGCCTCCCACGCGTCGTGCGTTATGTTCCAGTTTTCCATGACCGAGCCGTAAGAGGCGAAGATATCCCCTCTCAGCGCCCCCCACCACGAATTGTGAAAATCCCTGCCTATCCCGACGCTCGCCCACGCCGCCTGATCTCCGGCCCACGGACGTCTCGCGAGCGAGATCAGCTCCTCCCTGTCGCCGAGGACCACCCGATACGCCGGGTTGTCCTTTTCTCCGGTCTCCATGCCAAAATTCAACAGGAAACGCAGATTGCTCCTCAACGGAATATAAGCGTTCAGAGTGGTCCGCGAGACGGCTATATCCTCGTCGTTCAGCCAGAACTGGAAGTTGAGGGAATATCCCTTTGACGGGATCAGCAGGTTATCGAGAGTATCCTTGTTGAAATAAAGATACGGCCCCCACGCAAAGCGGTGATAGCCGGGGGTGTCCGCGTATTCTCCCCCCACGCCTATGCCGAGCCTGTAATTTCTCATGTTGTTCACGTAGTACATCGCCCTGGCGGAGTATCTTCCGAGAGCGTATTCGTCGAAATTGCTCAGGTACGCTCTCTCCCTCCCTCCGGAAAGAGCGAAACCCCATTGGCCTCTGTCCGAGAGAGGCGTGAAATATTCGGCGTCCGCGCTCCATTCGCTGTTGCCCAGCCTGACGGTCATATTGGTGGCGTCCCCCATGGCCGATAGGTCCCGGGCATTCATCATGACCGCTATCCATCGGTGAGAGTGCAGGCTGGAAGTGTATCCATCGATTCCTATCCCGAAAGCAGGACGCCGTTCTACGGAAAAGACAACGTCCACACCGGCCGGATCGTCATTCCCCGAGGGCTGAATGTCCACGTCGACGGCGGCTACCTCGTCCAGCCTAGATATACGTTCCAGCGCCTCGTTAACGGCATCCGCGTCGTACGGCTTTCCCGCCCAATATCTGTAATCCTCTTCTATGTCGGACGCGAGCCTGTCGTGAAGGCCTTCCACTTTGACGACGCCGACTAATGCCTTTGTTCCGGCCGCCTTGCCCGCCGGGGCCGCCGGCGCGGCGGCCGACAGCGCTATAATGCGTTCAGCGCCGGCTTCCGCGGCCTCTATACCTTTCAAATATATTTCGTCATAACCGGACGAGCCGAGTATGCCGTACTTCCCGACGTCGGGATACAACATCAGATCGGCAAGCGCCTCGTTCGCTTTAATGCGGTCAATGGTCATTATATCTATGGTCTGCATCATGACGTCGATGACGCTTTTGAAACGCTCCTTTGGTTTAGTGATGGATTCTCCCGCAAGATTGACGGCTATCACCGGGTATCCGGGGAAAATCTCCTTCGCCACCTTGACAGGTACGTTGTCGACCAGACCGCCGTCGACCAGGAGCCTTCCGTCTATCGGCCAGGGCTCTAGCATACCGGGTATCGACGACGAGGCCCGTATGGAGGACGCGAGGTTGCCGCTTCTCAGTACGACCTTCTCTCCCGTTCCGAGGTCGGTCGCCACACAAGCGAAGGGAATGGGCAGATCGTCGAAGTCGGTAGTTTGCAGGCGTCCGGTGTATTTGGTGAGAAAATGCGCCAGAGAGAGCGCGGGCAGCGCTCCAAGGGGTCCGCTCAAGTTAAAGTCTTTGTCAAAATCCAAGTGATACAACTGCGCCGTCTCTCCGATCGGCTCGTGAATTCCCGCGTCTATTTTGACCCGCGTGCCCGAATCGGCGATCAGGCCCATTATGTTTGTCTCGCTCACTATCGTGTGTATCTCGTCCGCGGAGTAGCCGCATGCGTACAGGCCTCCTATTATCGAGCCCATGCTCACCCCGACGATGCCGACAATGGGAATGCGTTCCCGCTCCAGAAATTTGAGAACGCCGATATGCGCCAGACCCTTTATTCCCCCGCCTGAAAGAACAAGCACTACCCCGCCGCGCCTTTCGCCGGCCGGCCGGCCGGCGGCGAAACCCGCGACGCCTGTCATCGTTACCGCCATTAACGTTATCAGACAGACAATACGTCTCATAAATGAAATTATACATTTTAATCGCCGTTCCGGCTCAAATATATCTTAATTTCGAGAAAATATATCCGAAA
>JAISYN010000166.1 GCA_031269915.1 Synergistaceae bacterium | reverse complement strand
ACGGCCTCGGATATAGAGCCCGACAGCGAAGTGGAGTTCCCCTCGCCGGATGCCGTGATATGCCATCTTGCGGAGGGACACAAACTTTCCGCCGACTTTTACGTCGAATCGGGAATCGGTTACGCCCCGCTCGACAGACAGAAGCCGTCGTATCTGCCAGTCGACGCGCTGCTCGTCGACGCCATTTTTTCTCCGGTGAAGAGGGTGAAATACGAGGTACAGGATAAACGCATGGGGCAGAGGACGGACTACGACAGCCTGAGCCTGGAGTTGTGGACGAACGGGGTGGTGAGCCCCGAGGACGCGGTGAAACAGGCGTCCATAATACTGAAGGAGTATTTCCTCAGAATCGCCATTGCCGTGACGCAGGACGATTTCGATCTGGGAGAGATAAGAAGTTCCGACCTGAAGCAGACCGAGCGGAGTTCTTCCTCCGAATCGGCCGCGAAGAACCTCATGAAACTCGGGGACAATCCCGCGTACACGCGCCCGGTTCGGGATCTCGAACTTTCGGTGCGCAGCGAGAACTGCCTCATGCGCGGGGGAGTGCATTTCATAGGGGAACTTGTGTCGCGCTCGCGCGGGGATCTTCTGAAGATAAGGAACCTCGGCAAAATATCCCTGAAGGAAATAGAGGAGAAGCTGATCAAATTCGATCTGACGCTCTCCGGGGAAGTCGACGACGACGACCCCGACGAGTAGCGTTTTTAAAAGCAACGGAAAAAACAGCAAAGGGGTAAACTCGAATGAATCATCGAATGAATCTGAGGCATCTCGGGCGTTACGGCTCGCATAGGCGCGCCATGCTCGGAAATTTGGCTGCCAGCCTGTTCGTCGAGGGGAATATAGTGACCACCGTCACGCGCGCCAAGGAACTTCGCCGCGTGGCCGAGAAACTCATCACGAAGGCAAAGTCGGGCACACTTGCCGACAGGCGCCTCGTGATAGCGCGTATGCCGCACAAGAAAGCCGTGATCTCACTGTTCAGCGATATAGCGCCGCGCTACGCCAACCGCAGCGGCGGATATACGAGAATAGTAAAACTGGGGAACAGGGTCGGCGACGCGTCTCCGATGGCGGTTATACAACTCGTGGAATAAAAAGGTGGAAGAAGGCCCGATATTTTTCATCCGTGAGGCTGAATATTCATATAAAGGCGCTTCTTCTCCGGCGATAGATGGTGTGAACCTGAGTGTGACATCCGGCGAATGGGCGGCGCTCGTCGGGACTAACGGATCCGGGAAATCGACGCTCGCAAAAATGATGAACGCCCTGCTGATACCGGCGCGGGGCGCTTGTTTTGTTATGGGTATGGATACGTCCGACGCCGAATTGGCCGCGTCTATAAGACAGAACGTGGCGCTGGTCTTCCAAAACCCCGACGATCAGATAGTGGCCAGCATCGTGGAGGAGGACGTCGCTTTCGGCCCGGAGAATCTGGGGCTGCCATCGGAGGTCATCAGCGCCAGAGTGGAGCGGGCCCTGCAATTGACCGGTCTGTCGGAGATGCGGCGGCGCGGCTCGTATTCGCTTTCCGGCGGACAGAAGCAGCGTTTGGCGCTGGCCGGGGCCCTCGCGATGGAACCGAAAGCCCTGATTCTCGACGAATCGACGTCCATGCTCGACCCGGAGGGACGGGCGTCGTTTTTGGACTGTCTGCGCGAACTGAACGCGCGCGGGATCACGATAATCCAGATAACTCACCGGATGGAGGAGGTCGTTCACGCTTCGAGGGTCATCGTCATGGAAGCGGGAAAAATTATATGGGATGGGACGCCGGACATGTTCTGGGAGGAAAAATGCGCCGAGTTCGGTTTCGACATACCGCAGGAGCTGGAATTGCTGCGCGCGCTGAGGGTTGGAGGTTTCGTGCCGGCCGGGACAAGACCCGTGGTGAGCGATCTCTTGGAGGCGCTTTGTCTATAAAAGCCGTGAATCTCAAATATATCTACAATGCCGGGACGCCCGCCGCCATCACGGCCCTGGATGGGGTGTCCATCGAGGTCGAGCGCGGCGAGTGGGTGTCCATAGTTGGGCATACAGGAAGCGGGAAATCGACGCTGGCCCAGCATCTCAATCTTCTGCTCACGCCGTCATCCGGCGCCGTCTCGATCGACGGGGCGACGGCCGCTCCGGGTTCCCGCGGCGCGCGCGACGCGCGGCGAAAGGTGGGGCTCGTCTTTCAATACCCCGAGTCTCAGTTTTTCGCGGAGACCGTGCGCGAGGAGATAGCGTTCGCCCCCTCCAACTGGGGCGTCGCCGGCAGCGCGCTCGACGCTTGCGTTCGTGACGCCGCGTCGTCGGCCGGGCTTTCCGAGTCGGCGCTCGGCTCGAATCCGTTCAGCCTCTCGGGGGGCGAAAGAAGGCGCGCCGCGATAGCTTCCGTGCTGTCGATGAAGCCCGATTATCTCGTTCTCGACGAGCCCACCGCGGGGCTCGACGCGTCGGGCGTGAGGGGGCTTACCGCGACATTCAGGGAGCTGTGCTCGAAGGGAATGGCCGTGATACATGTGACGCACGACATGGAGATCGCCATGTCGATGAGCGACAGAATAGCGGTGCTCGAACGCGGCGTTTTGGTGGCATCGGGCGCCGGCGAGCGCGTCGCGGAGTATCTGTCGGAGCATCCCGTAAAGGGTCTCGTGATGCCGGCCTCGACGCGTTTCGCGCAGGGGTTGAGGGAAAAAGGCATCGGCGCGCCTCTTGCGGGCAGCGTGAACGGGATAATCAAATCGTTGGAGGAAGCGCGTTCGCGCTTGATACGATGAAATTTTCAAACGGCTTTTCAATAGGGCAGTTCGTTCCCGGCGAATCCCGCGTTCATTCTCTCGACCCCAGATGCAAGATAATAGGCATGTTCATCCTGCTCATGATCCCGTTCGCGGCCGAAAAACCGCTCGGCTTCATCCCTGCCGTTTTTTGTCTCTACGCCATTTCAGCCGCTTCCGGCATAAGGTTTGCCAAACTGCTTCGCGCGGGGCGTCCCGTGTTGTTC
>JAISYN010000160.1 GCA_031269915.1 Synergistaceae bacterium | reverse complement strand
GCTCGCCACGATATCCCCGGCCGCCCCGGCGTGTTCCTCGCTCTCCCCGGTATCGACGAGCTGCCTTTTTACATCGTCCTTGATCCTGCCCGCCGATTCCTGTACCTGCTTCTCGTCGGTGTAGTCGAAGTTGCGGTTTTCTTTTTGGCGTGGTATATTTTTGTTAATTTCCTCCGCTCCCTCTTCGGGACGAGAATGTGTAGGCTCGGAGAGCGTAGGATTGATGCCATCATAAAATGGCCCAATTTCATCGGAGGATTTTTTTTGTATCTCGTATCCGGTTAATAGCCAAGTCTGGCGATTCCCATCCTTATAAAGCGCAAGATGAGCAAGAAGCCCGTCGTGAACGATATCTACTCGTTCCTGCTGAGGTTTATTTTCGGCGTATCGCTTTGTTATTTCTCCCTTAGCGATAACCTCCGGCATCTTCCGCACCGTTTCTTCCCCATGTTTGTCGATAATATGAGATACGCCGTGACCGCCCTTTGTCTTGCCGTTTTCGCCCGGCGTTCCCACAGAACCCCACAAAAACGACACCCCGCCAAGTTCCTCCCTATACATCGCGTCCCGCACGTCGGTATGATCCCTTATAACCTGTTCCATAGCCTTATTCCCACGCCGGATATTTTCCTCGGGAGAGACCGCCGTTTCCTCCGCCCCCGGCTGAAAATGCATCGCCTGTCCCGCGCCGCCCGCGTTTTGCACCTTATCGACGACAGCCTCAAACCCGGCCTTCTGCGCGTCCTTCTCCGACGCCCCGGCGGCCGCGGCCGCCCTCTTCGCTCCGTTGTAAAGTTCCCGGGCATCGATGCCGTCCTGTCCCTTCGACGACACAAGTTTCTGCGCCGCGATAACCGCGTCGCCTCTCGACATCCGAGGGGCTTGTCCCGGAACTTTCGCCTGTACGTTGCCGTTTCGCCCCGCCTGTGGTATATTGTCCGCATCAGAACTGCTCTCCTGGCGAGCGCTCCAACGCCGGGGCTCCCCCTGAGAATCAGGAGCCGCGGACAAAGAAGCCAGATCGGAATCAGGGCCGGTGACGAGGGTTGCGCTCCTCGCCGAGAGCAGTTTTCTTTTGTCGATATAGTCGTTTCGGGCCAGCCACGCAGTCTTTGTGTGATAATTACCGTCTTCCTGAATCAATTCGACCGCCATCAAAGGACTTTTGGTTCCCGGCGCCCTCTTTATGAGCAATACGGAATTGTCGGCGCCCTCCCTTATTTCAGAGTAATCGTTCAAAACATCCGCGATCATGCTTTGAGCGTTGTCGTATCCGGCTTTTTTTATTTGCTCGCCGTGTTCGTTCTCCGCGTGTTGCACCGCGCCAGCGTTGACGTATATATCGCCCGGCGCGATTCCGGCGTTTTTCGCAACATCGTTGGTTATTCTCCCCAGCACTGGCGAGCCATCTTTCCTCAACACAAGCTCCGAACGTTCCGCGCTTGAGAAACTGCGCCCCGATTCGGTTTGCAATCCCGACGGATCAAGCCGGACAGTACCGCGATCCTGCGCTCCCGGCGTCGCCTGTTCCGCGACGCGTTCGGCGGCGTCCTTCTGCCCGACGGTCATATTTTCCTCGTCGCGCCGCTGAGGAGCGGGTTTTGAATCCGCGTCCTTTTGTGGTATAGTTTTGGCGTCTCTCTTCGTTTCCTCTTTGGCGCCGCGCGGAATAGCCTCAGAGGGCGCAGGCGAGGGAGATTTCCCCTCCGCTCCCTCCGCGGGACGCGCATGTGTAGGCCCGTCGAGCGTAGCTCTGGATGAATCGAATCCTTCGCCAGACGCACCGGAGGGGTTTTCGCTATTTTCTTCGTATCCGGTAATAAGCCATGTTTTGCGGTCTTCATATTGATAAAGTGCGAGATGCGCAAGATATCCGCCGTGAGTTATATCGACTCGCTCATGCTTCGTTCCCTCGGCATAACGCGCGGATATCTCGCCGTTTGCCAAAACATACGGCATTTTTCGCACCGCTTCTTCTCCGTGTTCATCTATCGCGTGAGCTATGCCGTGGGGTTTTCTTTTTTTGCCGTCAACTATAACGGTATCTTTAGTTCCCCAAATGAACGATATCCCGCCAACGTCATTCCTGTACATCGCGTCCATCGCATCGGCGTGATCCCTTATAACCCTGTCCATAGCCTCGTCTCCGCGCCGTGTGTTTTCCTCGGCGCTTACGGTCTGCGGACGCTCTTCCGAAACTTGCGGAACTTGCGGCGATTCCGCCGGCGCCATATCCCGAACCGGCGCGAGCAAATCTATCAGGTCAGACAGGTCATTTACCCTGCCCTTCACCGGCGTTCCGGATGTCGGCCCCGTCTTGTCCACGACGGCCATTTCCACGTCGAAGTCCGTGCCGTACTTCTCGTAGTTCGAGCCGTTGATGCCGACAACCGCTCGGACGTTGTAGTTCTTGCCGATATCGTTCCAGAAAGCGCGTCCTCTGTCCGTTCCCAGCCCCATGCCCTTGCCGAGTATGATCACCGCGCGCCCGCCGTCGCTCAGGGCGTACAGGGCGCGTCTGACGTGTGTCGCGCCCACGTTGTTCGTGTGCGCCTTGCCCTCGATAAGGCCGCTCGAAAACGGCGGGTTCATTACCACTCTGGTCGGCTTCATGTCCGAGACGCTTTCATCGCCCGCCAAAAGACTGTCGATGAACGAGGCGTCATGTTTCGTCACCGCGTCGAATTTGAGCTGCTCAAGCAGCGCCCGGCGCCTGTCGCTTATCTCGTTCGCTATCACCTTAGCGCCGGAGTTCTTTGCGTATGTCGCGAGCCCTCCCACGCCCGCCGACGGCTCCAGCACAATATCCCCCTCGCCGGACTGAAGCGCCCAGTTCGCGGCATACGCGATATTCGGCGGCGTGGAGAACTGCTGAAGCTGCACCTGTTCCGCCGAACGGTTGCGTTCGGTTCTTGGCAGGTTCTTCAGTATGCCGCTCTCTATTTCGGCGATGTCTCTCTTTGCCTCTTCAGCGGTGGCCGCCGAAGGGTTATAGCCTTTTTTCGCGATATATTTGTTTATGCCAAGCTCCATCACGTCGTACTCGTCTTTGGCGAGCCGCCCGGACTCTCCCCGCGTGGTGCCGTAGGCGTCCTCTCCAAACCGCGCGAAGGCCTTGTTGCCGCCCATCGGCTCGCCGCGTTCCAGCGCGTCCGCGACAGCGTTTGACATTTTCGTTTCCGGCGTTACAATGGCGTCAGGCTTCCCGGTTTCCCCGCGCCCCTTATTTGAGGGATCTCTGGCTTCTGGTGCGTCAGGTGAGCTGCCAACAGTTGAGCCGGTACCGGATTCTATCTCCCCACTTACCGCTCCCAGAGAACCGGGTTCGCCGTCCGTCTGCGCCGCGCGGGCAGCGGGCGGCGATTTTTCATCTTCCTTGCCCGCTTCCTCAAGTTTTTTCTCTTCGGTTACCGGCGCCGCCGCCGGCGCCGCTTCGGGCGCCGGCATGAGGCTCTTCACCCGTTTTGATTCAGA
>JAISYN010000063.1 GCA_031269915.1 Synergistaceae bacterium | reverse complement strand
CCGCCGGGCTGGTATACTGTAGCAATTATAAAATTTCAGAAGGAGATGAGGAACATGCGGGAAAAAGGCAGAGAATCGTTAGGGAGTCGACTGGGTTTCATTTTTTTGTCCGCGGGATGCGCCATAGGTTTGGGAAATGTCTGGCGCTTTCCCTATATCACTGGCCGCTACGGAGGTGCGGCCTTCGTTCTGATTTACCTCCTGTTCCTCGTGTGCCTGGCCATGCCCGTCATGGTCATGGAGTTCGCGGTGGGGCGCGCCTCGAAACAGAGCATCATCGGCTCGTTCAGGGCCCTCCAGCCCAAAGGGACGTTCTGGTCCGCCTTCGGCTACTTCGGCTTGGCCGGGAACTACATCCTGATGATGTTCTATACCACCGTCACGGGATGGATGCTGTCCTACACGTGGTACAACCTGACGGGGCGGCTGGAAGGGCTGGCGCCCGACCAGGTGGGCGCGTTCTTCGGTTCGGTGCTCGGAGACCCGTGGGGGATGTCCCTCTGGCTCTTCGCCGCGGTGACAATCGGATCGCTGATCTGTGCCGGAGGACTTCAAAAAGGGGTGGAACGCGCCACAAAAGTGATGATGTGCGGCCTTCTACTCATCGTGTTCGTCCTCGCCGTCCGGTCGGTCACACTGCCCGGGGCGGAGAAAGGCCTCGAATTTTACTTGAAACCCGATTTTGGAAAACTCATCCAAAACGGCGTCTGGAATACCGTCTACGCCGCGCTGGGTCAGGCATTTTTCACCCTGAGCCTGGGCATCGGAAGCATGGCGATATTCGGAAGCTACATCAGCCGCGACCGGACCCTGCTGGGCGAGTCCATAATCATCACGGCCCTCGACACCTTCGTTGCTCTTTCCGCCGGCCTCATCATCTTCCCCGCCTGCTTCGCCTATTCCATTGAGCCCAATGCCGGTCCGGGGCTGATCTTCGTCACCCTGCCGACCATGTTCAACAACATGCCCCAGGGACGCCTGTGGAGCACCCTCTTCTTCCTGTTCATGAGCTTCGCGGCCATGACCACGGTGGTGGCGGTGTTCGAGCTTCTCATCGCCAGTTCCATGGACGCCTGGGGCTGGAGCCGCAAAAAAGCCAGCGTCTTCAACTTCGTCGCCATTTTCATCCTCTCGCTGCCCTGCGTCTTCGGCTTCAACATCTGGTCGAGCTTCGCGCCTCTGGGCGAGGGCACCATCGTGCTGGACCTGGAGGACTTCATCGTCAGCAACAACCTCCTGCCCCTGGGTGCTCTTATCTATCTGCTGTTCTGTTGTACGCGCTATGGCTGGGGCTGGGAAAAATTCACAGCCGAGGCCGACGCGGGAAAGGGCGCCAAGGTTCCTCAGGCGCTGCGCGCTTATTGCACCTACGTCGTTCCCTTCGCGATCGCCGTGATTTTCATCTTCGGCTACATCGAAAAATTCTTCTCGAAATAGCGCGATAGCATTCCGGCGCCCTGGGCCATTCCGTCACAGGGCGCCGGAACTCCAAATTCAGCCGGAGTCCCTTCGCGGTCCAAATTTATCGTCCGGGTTCCTGCGCCCGCGTTTACAGTTCATAAGCTCTCGGAAAAATCCGCCGTTACAGCCACAGCGCCCCATCTTCGGCGCCGCTCACTCCCTCGCGATACGACCTGAGGATTCCCGTCAGGCTGCGCTCAGGGGGAGATTTGAGCTTTTTCTTGCGCTCCTCCAGTACGTCGTCGGGTACAAGCAAAGACATCATGTTGAGGTTCAAATCTATCTCTATGATGTCTCCGTTTTCTACCAGAGCTATAGGTCCCCCCAGGAAGGCCTCGGGAGCGACGTGACCCACGCACGGCCCCCTCGTAGCGCCGGAAAAACGACCGTCCGTGACCATCGCCACCGAGGTATGGAGCCCCATTCCCACCAGCATCGCCGCCGGTATCGACAATTCGCGCATCCCGGGGCCTCCTTTCGGCCCTTCATATCTTACGACCAGTACGGAACCGGGCTCGATACGTTTGTTCAGAAGATGCTCTCTCACATTCTCCTCTGAGTCGAATACCACGGCAGGCCCTTTGTGGCGCATCATCGACGATTCCACGGAACTCTTTTTGACAACAGCCCCCAGCGGCGCGAGGTTCCCGCTGAGAATCGAAAAACAGCCCGACTCGTGCAGGGGCGACGTAACCTCGTGAATTATTTCCCCGTCCGCGCCGACGGCGGCGCTGTCCAGAAACTCCCCGAGCGTTCCGCCGGCGACGATTTTCGCGTCCAGATTCAGCTTCTCTCTGATTGTGGAGAGAACCGCGGGCACTCCTCCGACTCGGTGGTAATCGGATATATTGTATTTCGACGACGGCTTGAACTTGCATACGACCGGCACGGATGATTGAATTTTGTCGAATTTGCCCAAATCCATCGGAATACCCATTGCCCTGCAAAACGCCGTGATGTGGAGCACGGCGTTGGTAGAACCCCCTATCGCCGATACATACCTTATGCCGTTCTCAATGGCTCTCTCGTCGAAAAAATCCCTGAAATTTTTTCCGTCCCTCGTCAGCGCGACGATACGTTCCCCCACATCCCGCGCCTGACGCCGCTTCCCCGCGCCGTGACAGAACATGGTCGCCGATCCCCAGGGCGCCAATCCGACGGCCTCCAAGAATGTGCCCATGGTATTGGCCGTCCCCATCATGGAACAAGTGCCCTGCGAGAAACAGATATTCATTTTCCATTTTTGGAACTCTTCCTTTGTTATGAAATCGCCGTTGAACTGCCCGATGGCCTCCTTCAGGTCAGGCGTGACATATACGGTGCCGCGCTCCTCGTAAGGGGCCATGGCTCCGGCCGAAAGAAATATTGTCGGAAGGTCGAGCCGCGCGGCGGCAAGCAACATTCCGGGAATGATCTTGTCGCACGACGCCAGCATCACCATACCATCGAAACTGTGAGCTTTCACCATACATTCCACGGAACCGGCGATCAAATCTCTCTGGGGCAGTACATAGTGCATTCCGGCGCCTTGGGCCATTCCGTCGCAGGGCGCCGGAACTCCAAATTCGGCCGGAGTCCCCCCGGCGGCCCAAATTCCCTCTTTCACGTACCCGGCCAGCTCGGCCAGGGATTTGTGTCCCGGGTTTACGTCGGTCCACGAATTGACGACAGCTATCTGAGGTTTCGACAGGTCTTCCTTTCTGTAGCCGACGGAGTGCATAAGTCCGCAAAAATACGCCTCCGTAATATCGTCCGGGTCTCTGTGCCCGCGTTTACAGTTCATAGGCTTTCACCTTTCCATCTCCCCGCGGCTCTAAAACAAATTCCCGTCCGCATCGAACGGCAGTTCGCCCACCGCGCCCTCGACGCTCAGATTGGGATGATCCGCAGCATAGGGCATGAGGCTTTCGGAGACTTCGATCTCGCTCAGGGATACCGTATTTTTTATGCGGACGATTCGAACGGCGGATCGGTCCATTGCGTTGCAGGTTTTGATGGCGGACTGAATCGCCTGCCTGTCGTTTCTGAGTACCATGGGGATTTTGACGCTCATCGGGACTGTGGAGGTCAGCGAATTCGGGTAAGATTGTTCGAAATCAAATTTTTCGAAAGCGCGGCGCGTCGTAAAATCCAATATTCCCAGCCCGTTACCGTTCCCGCTCGATTTATCCGTGATGTCCAGTACGGCAATCCTGGCGATGTCCGGGCCTCCGGAGGCATAAGGTGTGTGATACCGGCCAAGTACGTTCGTGTCGAAACCCGTGCCGCTTATGTCTTTGCCGATTTCGTCCAGCACGAGCACATCCAGCTTGTCGAAAAACAATTTGGGATACAGCTCCCACGCGCGCTTCAGCATCTGCGGTTCCCGCAGTTCGATCTCCGAGGGTTTCAGCACCTCTATTTCTGCTGTCTCGTGGTAGGCATTCTCCACGAGGCCCACGGCGCAGAGAATATTTTTTTTGGCGAGAACGATCTTCGCATAGGCGGGCACGTTCTCCGCCATTTGGCCGAAGCCCATTCGGTGCGCCGAATCCGCGCCCTTCTGCTTGCCCATGCCGATGGTGATCATCTTCATGAGGCCGCTCTCGAAGTTTCCCCTGAACGCGACGTGGGGTTTAATTCTGTTCACGACGACCACGGCGTCGGCCTCGCTCGCGTATTTATCCATGTAGATAGGGCGTCCGTTGGGAGCGTTACCTACCACTACGGTCTCCATCGACGATTTTATCGGCGCTCCGACGTATTTTTCCGTGATGCCCATGGATTCCAACATGTGAGACTGACCCTCCGCCGTCGCGCCTCCGTGGCTGCCCATGGCAGGGAAAACGAAAGGCTCTCCGCCGGCCGACTTTACCGATTCCACGACGGTTTTGAGGACGAGCGGCATATTCGATATTCCGCGGCTTCCCGCGGTAATTGCCACTTTCCAGCCGGGTTTTACGGCAGACAAAGTCCCGCTGTCCTTCAAATTTTTCGCCACAGTTCCCGCTATATCGCCGACCGCCGGTCTGGGGAAATTTTGCCGTACCTTCGCCATTCTGGGAATTTCTATCGAATCCAAAAGCGAATCCACTGCGGACATCTCTGCACACCCTCTTCAGCGAAAATTATAAATGGTGCCGTTCGGACATATTCAGGTATTTGCCTTTTGGAACCTGCGCCTGGCTCTCCATCTGACGTACCAAGGAGACGTCTGTATGAGCGAGACGAGAGCGATAAACAAAAATACGGCGCAGACGGGATTTTTCAGGAAAATCAACCAGCTTCCGCCGCTGATGAGCAGCGACTGGTGCATGGTGACGTCGAGCAGGCTTCCGAGTATCAAACCGACGACCATCGGCGCTACCGGAACATCGACCTTGTCCATGAAGTATCCGAGAATTCCGAACATCAGCATCAGGCCGACCTCGAAAAGGCTGTTGTTTATGGCGAACGACCCGATCACGCAGAGAACGACGACCGCCACGGAAAGCAGCCTGTTATCCACCCTGGTGACGGCTATGCAGGCTCTTGTAAACGCCAACCCCTCGACGAACATCACAATTGTGGAGAGCAGCACGGACCAGATCAGGGTATAAGTGACCCCGGCGTACTCCGTCATCAGAGTGGGGCCCGGCATGATCCCGTGAATCATCAGTCCGCCGAGGAGCACCGCCGTCGACGAACTTCCGGGTATGCCCAGCGTTATAGTCGGCACCAGGGCCCCGCCGACCACGGCGTTGTTTGCGGATTCCGGGGCGGCGATTCCGTATGGTGAACCTTTTCCGAACGAATCCTTGTCGTCGGAGCGCCTCTTTGCCTCGTTGTAAGCGAACCAACACGCCGTGTCGCCGCCCGTTCCGGGGATTATGCCCGTGAACACCCCGATGAAAGCCGACCTCACGAAGGTGGGCATCAATTCTTTCACCTCGCTCCACGGGCGGACTATCCTGTCCGTGATTTTGTTCGCCCGGTTTTCGGCGCCTGCTTCTTTCCCCGTGTCCTCCCTCTCGATCAGCCTGATGGCCTGGGGTATAGAGAAAAGTCCTATCAAAGCCACCGTGAACGGAATTCCGCCGTAGAGATGTATATTCCCGAAGGTAAATCGCGGAATACCCGTTATCGAGTCCATGCCGATCGTCGAAAAAAGCAGTCCCAAACTACCCGAGAGCAGGCCTTTAACCAGCGATCCCTGAGACAGGGACGCGATGATGGTCATTCCGAGTACCGCAACGCCGAACAGTTCGACGGGGCCGAACATGAGCGCCACCCATCCCAGAAGAGGAGCGATAGTAAGAAGGACCATGGAGCTTATAAGGCCTCCCACGAAAGACGCTATCAGAGAAATTCCGAGCGCCCTGCCGGGCTCTCCTCTCTGAGCCATAGGATACCCGTCCATTGTGGTGGCTGCGGCGGAGGGAGTGCCGGGGGTACGAATCAGGACCGCGGCGATGCTGCCGCCGTACATCGCGCCCATGTAGATAGCCGACAGCATACTGATCCCAGTCTCCGGCCTCATGGCGAACGTCACGGGCACGAGCAGAGCTATGGCCATCGTGGCCGACAATCCCGGCATTGCGCCTACGACCAGCCCCAGCAGGGCTCCGAATGATATGGCGATAAAGTTGACCGGCATAAAAACATTCGTCAAACCCAGCAACAGATTATCGAACATTCCATTTCTCCTTTCGACAGGCGGATATTTATAAGAAAGATTCCATCAGCCCCAGCGGTATGGGGAGTTTGAGGAAAACCACGAAAAGGGCGTAGATGAATATCGCGAACCCCACGCTGATCGCAGCCGCTTTGACGAAACCGGCAGCCTTCAGGAGCATGTAGGAGATGGTCATAAAGAGCGGCGTCACGATAAAATAACCGACGCGGGAGATGAGGAAAATATAAAGCGCCATCAGGCAGACGTACCAAGCCACCCGTCCGGCGACGATTTTTCCCTCGGAAGTTTCGGCCTCGCCTCCCTCGGTTTGCCTCCGGTGGGAGTTCCTGTATGCTTGAAGCGACATGACGGCTGAGAAAATAAATACGAGCGACGCTATCAACTTCGGCAGAAGCGATGCCGTTCGCGGCATGGCGAACGACTTCTGGAAGAAAAACGCGCTCAACAGTAGTGTGAAAGCGGAAAATAAATATTGTTTCGCTTCATATTTCATGTTTTTATCTCCGATCGTCGCATTTCCTGCGCAAAAAGCGCCGCGGACCCATAAAACAGCCCGCGGCGCTCCCTTGGCTCACTTGCCCTGATACTGCTCTCTGACTTCCTCCCAGATGATTTTGAACTGCGCCTCCTGGTCGGAGAGCATCTTCGCGTAGTCTTCGCCGAACTTCAAGTCGACGATGGACGCGCGATCGGCACAGGCCTTCCTGAATTCCGGCATTTCGGCCATTTTTTTGAACGCGCCGATCAGGATTTCCCTCGCCTCGGCCGGTATCCCCTTCGGAGCGCTGTACCCGCGGGATGAACCCGAGACGATGTTGTAACCGAGTTCCTTAGCCGTAGGAATATCCGCAAGCCCTTCGTAGCGTTCCTCGGAGAAGACGGCAAGTGCTCTCAGGTTGCCGGCTTTGACCTGGGGAAAAGTAATGCCGAGGTTGTTGAAACTGGCGTCGATCTTTCCGCCCATCGCGGCCTGCCAGGAGGGGCCGTCTCCTTCGAAGGGTATCTGCTGAAATTTCAGGCCGCTGTTCTTCTCGAAGATGAGGATTGTGAAGAAGTCGTCTCCGCCGACTCCAGAATTGCCCACCGTGATCTTGCCGGGGTTATCCCTGGCTGCCTGGAAGAATTCCTGCGCGGTCTTGTATGGGCTGTCTTTGGCAACGACTATGATTCCGGGATCGGTTACTACGTTTGCCAGCGGTTCCAGCTCTCTGATCGTGTAGGCGATCTCCGAATTCATGATGTAGTTGGTTTGGAGCATCGGAGTGTTCGTAATGCTGAGGGTATAAGCATCTTTTTTGGCCGTCTTCGCGAGCTGCGTCCAAGCTATGGCGCCGGTGGCGCCGGGGATGTACTGGTTTATGAACGACTGGCCGATCACTTTTTCGAGATAGGGCTGAGTCAGCTGAGCCAAAGTATCGCTTCCTCCCCCGGCGGAGAATCCCTGCAGAACCGTTATACTCTTCTCTGGGTACGCCGCAAAAGCCGCACCTGCCGCCGCAATCAACACACAGACAAAAGCCGCAACCGACAAACTCTTTACTTTTCTCATACTCGCTTCCCTCCTAAAAAGTTGTAGATCCGTCCATTCCTGGTCCGACAGGCGACCACACAAAAAAACTCCGCTCATTCGCGCGGTCTGCGCATAAATTTATTTTCGCCCCTTTGCCCCACCCCGATTTCTGAAAGATTCTTCCCTTCGACGAGAGACGAAGCCGAAATTCGGACGGCTGCCCCTACGGCAAACGGGTTATGCAGAACTGCTCGTCGTGTCCGAGTACCTCGGCCTTCGTCATCTTCCCGGATGCGACCTCCAGTATTTCTTTGTATATCTCGCCGCCCATCTCTTTTATGGAGGACATTCCGAGGATGATCTTTCCCGCGTTGACATCGATGTTCTCTTTCATTTTTTCGTAGGTTCTCGGGTTCCCGGTGATTTTTATGACGGGGACACCGGGAAATCCCGTAGGAGTACCTCTTCCTGTAGGAAAACAAATTATTTGAGCGCCCGCTGCCACTTCTCCGGTCGTGACCTCTCCGTCGTGACCGGGGCTGTCCATGAGCAGAAGTCCTTTTCTGGACGGCGCGCCGCCGTATTTGAACACCTGCACGAAAGACGCATCGCCCGATTTTTTCATGCTCCCCAGGGATTTCTCCACGACGCTCGAAAGCCCTCCGTCATAGTTGCCGGTAGATATCAGGTTTTTGCGCTTTTCGTTGCTCGATGCCTGAATCTGGAGCGTCAAGCGATCTTCCATTGCGCGGATCGCTTTTACGATGTCGTTGGCGACGTTTTCGTCGATCGCCCGTCTTGCCAGAATATCCTCGGTTCCGATAAGCTCCGTGAGTTCGCTCAGGATCGAAGACCCTCCCTGCGCGACGATTTTGTCGGACGCGACACCGAGAGCCGGGTTGGCCACAAGCCCCGAGGTCATGTCCGATCCGCCGCAGTTGGTTCCTATCACGAGTTCGCTCACCGGAATCTCCTGACGTTTTTCGAGCGATGCCGCCTGCGACATGGCCCGTGCGTAACGGATACCCTCGTCCGTCGCTTTCACGGAATCCCCCGCATCCTGGATCACCACGGTTTCGACCATCTTGTTCGTCGCGGCGATTCCTTCGGTCAATTCCCGGGGCGTGAAACGTTCGCAGCCGAGTCCCACCACGACGACCCCGGCGAAGTTGGGGTTGCGCCCGACGCCTATCAAAGATTTTGCCGTGATTTCCAGGTCTTCCCCGACCTGACTGCACCCGACCGGATGAGTAAAAGAAATTGTTCCCGGCACACTCAGGGCTATCCGCTGCGCGACTTTTGCCGCGCAGAATACCGACGGGATGACGGCAATGTGATTGCGGACCCCGGCTGTTCCGTTTTCTCTGCGATAACCCCAAAACGTATCGACCATGCTATTTCATACCTCTGTCGCAGTACATATTGTGAACATGGATCCAGCCTCCGGGAGAGACCGGCGCACTCAGTCTCCCGATCTCTTCGCCGTACTTGCGGACCGGGCTTTCGGCTTCGAGGGCCGACAGAGCGAACTTGTGTCCGAAGGAGACGGCTTCCGCAACGGTAAACTCGTACTGCCTTCCGTCGCTTTCCGTAACGAGGACGGATTCTCCGGCTTCGATATCGGACAGGGCTACGCCGACGTTATCCCTCGGATGCAGAACAAGAGCCTTTTTGCCCGCGGCCATGTCGGAAAAATTCGCTTCCCCCAACAAGAACACCTCCGAATGACGGCCTTAGACGGCTTTTACCATGCCGCCATCGACAAGAATGGTCTGCCCCGTAATGAACGTGTTCGCCGCCGAGCAAAGGAAAACCGACAGGCGTCCGTATTCGTCGGGTGTTCCATACCGTCCGAGCGGGATGCTTTTGAACGCCGCCTGCTGTATCGCTTCGACCGTGGTTCCGGCTTTTTCCGCCCGCACCCTGTCGAGATGGTCGATGCGCGCCGTTCCGATTCGGCCGGGAGCGATGACGTTGACAAGGATATTCTCCTTGCCGAGTTCCTGAGACAGCGTTTTTGCCAGCCCCACAACCCCCATTCGGAATGTGTTGGACAGAATGAGATTGTCCAGCACCGCCTTGACGGACGAGGATGTCGAATTGAGAATTCTTCCGCCTCCGTTGGCGCGCATTGACGGCAGAACCTCGCGAATCGTGCGGATATAGGACAGAAGAGTCAGCTCGTATGCGTCCTGCCACGCCTTGTCGTCGAAGGAATCGAACGTCCCCGCTGGGGGACCGCCGGTGTTGTTTACAAGGGCGTATATCGGACCGAAGCGGTCGATTGTCGTCCGTACAAGGCGTTTGATATCCTTCGGCTCCGTGATGCTGCCTTCGAACGCCGCCGGTTTGTTTCCCGTCTCTTTCAGAATATCTTCCTGGGCCTCCGCCAGTTGGTCTGGAAATGGGCTGAACAGCATGACGCCGGCCCCCTCTCTGGAGAACTCCGTCGCTATCGCCTTACCGAGTCCACTGCTCGAAGCCATGACCAGAGCGCACTTCCCTTTCAATCCGAGATCCACAATATTTACTCCCCTTTCCGATTGATTCGTGCCGGCTTATTTTGCGATCTTTTTGTCGATGACAGGGTTGACGAGCGGCTCAAAACTATCGATCCGGCATTCGGCCCTGTCGCCGTGCTGAATATGTACGGCGCGCGGAGTTCCTGTAGACAGAATATCGCCCGGCTCCCATTTGAACACTTTGGAATGAAAAGCGACGAGAAAATCAGGGGTAAATGTCATATTCGAGACGGTGTTCTGGGCGTGGACCTTTCCGTTCAGGACGGTCTGCACGGTCAGCTTCAGAATGTCCCCGACTTCATCGGGAGTCACGAGGTGCGGGCCGAAGCTGAAAAATGTTTCGAAGCTTTTCACATGCGTCAAGTATCTGGGGTTGAGACGTAGAATATCCTCCGCGGTCATATCGATGATCGTAGTAAAACCGGCGACGTAATCCAGCCAGTTTTCGTTCTCCGCGTTCTCGCATTCCCGTCCCATAATCACACCCAATTCGGCCTCGGCCGTCGTTTTTTGCGATTGGACCGGAATTTTGATTTCGTCTCCGTGACCGATTATCGTCGTGGCGGGTTTGAAAAAACTTCCCGGTATTCCTACAGGCGCCTTCTCGGCAAGATCGCCGGCGTGGTCTCTGTAGTTCAGTCCGATGCCGAAAATTTTCCTCGGGCGGCGGTAAAGAGGAGCGTAGCATACCTGCCCGAACGGAATTACCGTATCGATAGATTCGACATCTCTTCTGCCGCCGTTGTCATACCATTCTCTCAGGGCCGGTACGCCGTTTCCGCAGATCAACTCGAACATGTCGGTAGTCCACGAAGTTCCCAGGGCCTCGTTGACATAGCTCAACGGAACAACGCCGACAGAAGTAACTGCTCCGGCGATTTCCAAATCGCCAAGTCTGATCGTCGCCAAACGCATTGGCTTTATTCCTCCAATTCAGAATATAAAAAATGATGGTCTACTGTTTTATGCTAACATCGGCAGGGCAGAGCGTCAAAGACATTATTTTATATAAGATTATAATGAAAAACTTATACAGTCGACTGACTTCTCATGAACTCGAGAAAATTGTGCGCAGCCGAGTTCGGAGGGAGGGTTTTCCTGTAGTACAGCCGAATCGCTCTCCGCGAGAGCGCGTCGTTGATCTTGTAGAAATACAATTTATCGGTCAGCTTGATGTATTGAGTGACGGAATCTCTGATACACGCGATGCCTTTTCCCTCGCAGGCTATGTAATAGCATGTCAGCAACTGGTCGAGATACATCGAAACGCGAGGAATGAAACCGTTCTTTTTGCATATCGACATCACGCGCTTGTAAAGGTCGCTTCCCTTTTTGAGCAGCAAAAACGGTTCCTTCGCGAAGACTTTCAGATCCACGCCTTTCGCTTCCGGCGCGAGATGCTTCCCGTCGTGTATCTCTTCGGCGGTAAAGCGAAATTCTTCAATTCCGTCGTTGACCTCGAACGATGCGGGCACCGCGAGAAGGATGTGTTCGTAACCCCATACGATGTCGTTGAATATCCGCTCGTTCGGGTTATTGACGTCAAGGATGAAATCCACTTCTTCGTCCTTGAGTTTTTTGGACAGTTCAAGCGCTCCGCCTTCCGCGAAGTTTACGGAAACATGCCGATTCTCCTCCTGAAATTTCCGCACAAGAGGAGACAGCACGTAAATGCAAAAATATGAGGGACTGCCTATGGTCAGCTGTTCTTCCTTGGTCTTCGAGAGATCGTAAAAATACTGTGCCATCTCATGTTGAACGGCCATGATCTTTTCTATAGAGAGGATGTAGAACTCTCCGGCCGGTGTCAGTTTCACCGGGTTTGCGCTGCGATCGAAGATGACGGCATTTATCTTGTTTTCCACTTTCTTGATGGTAGCGCTCAACGCGGGTTGAGAAATAAATAGTTTTTTGGCCGCCTTTGAAAAACTTCTCTCCTGGTAAACGGCGTAGACGTACTCCATATCTTTCAGCATCTCGGACACCCCCCGGCGGTACCTGAAACGCCCCCTGTTTCAAATATACACTCAAAGTAGTCGCTCTGCCGTTGGACATATTTACGGAAGTATTTGGGTTATTATACCGCATGACGCCCGTATATGCGTATTCCGCGTCGTTTTCTGCGCAAAAAGCGCCGCGGGCCCATAAAACAGCCCGCGACGCTCCTTTGGCTCTCTTGCCCTGATACTGTTCTTTGGCTTGCTCTCATTTTTATTTAGCTGTTACATACCGCGTCATGAAGTGTTTTCGCGAAAATACGCGCTCGGTTTTCTTTTTCTTCGTCCATAAAGATATGATCGTATCCCATATCACGTTCGGAAAGCGTCCCCGTAAATGTGAGCTGTGAATGTTTGCAATACCGCTCCATGCCTGTCTGAAACAAATCGGA
>JAISYN010000058.1 GCA_031269915.1 Synergistaceae bacterium | reverse complement strand
CGCCCGACCCAGGGCGGCACGCTGTGCCATGCCTCCCGAGAGCGCGCCAGGGTAGGCATCCCTGTAATCCGATATTCCAAGCATTTCGAGGAGCTCGCGGGCGCGTTTGAACGGCAGATACTCGTCAACGTATCCATTGAAGCCCCAAAAAGGATGGTTCCGCCACTCACAAGGCTTTCTCGGCCCGGGCGGTCTGTCGTCGCTGGGGGGGCGTCACGCATATTGTTTCTTAACGGAGTGATCAAAACTTTTCTATGAGGATATAATACGGCTATAGGAGGGGATGTCATGACTAAAAACAAAAAAGAACAAACTCAACTGCCGAATGTGGGTTATATAAGATAGAATCGAAAAAACGCGCGAATCTATAAAAATCGGATATCCCCCGAGTGCCGAATTGTCGGGACGGAAAACTTTTTACAATCCGCAGAGATTGATTTTTCACCTTCTTTCTCTCCCGGATATCCGCTGATTGATGGAGCCCGTAATGTAATACAGTGAATAATCGCGCCTAACACGACGCGTGTATTGTGTATTCATGATTGCGATTTAAGCTGAGTTACTTGCGTACATTATTGCTTAATTAATAATTTTATATGCATAAGTCAGTCACTAAACTGACTTATGCATATAAACATATATTTTATGCAGAATAAAGTGACACGTCAGAAATGAAAAAAGTAAATGCTGTCGCCTTGGAGAAAGGCGAGGAGGAGTGTACGCGCGGTTATATTGCGTGTATAATTGCGTCAGTTCAATTTAGCAAATATAAAATTCGGCCATAGCCAACCAAGGAGATTTTTGAAATGGCAAAGACTATAAAATTCAACCTGATCTGCGACAACGTGCCGATAAGGACGCTAGACGACCTGCGAGAAAATTTCAACATCGACGATATTCTGAACTGCTACGAGAATAAGGTGCTTCATAGGTGGCTGGGAGCGCGCGGGTACGAAGAAGAGCTGCGCCGCGTCGAGGCAATTTCGTCGAATAAACCAGTTGAAATCATCAAGTCTCTGGCCGATGTGTTTGAAATCGAAAAGGACCCCGCCGAGTTAGAAAAAAATGTCTATATTTTGCAATATCGCAGAGAACGTGAAAATTCCATAAAAAATTGTTTGAGGAATAAGTCAGACGCAACAGCGATAATTTTGGATTATTTCTCGAATTACTCCAAATTGGAGTATGATATTTTGGAAATTAATAGTGATATGCCGAGGATAAAGGCTGCGTTACGTGAAATAGTGGAGAAACATTATCCTTTATACGAACGCGACTACAGGCGTTTGTTTTATAATCTTTTGAACAATGCGCCAATGGCTGTATTTGCCATGCTTACAATACCGGAGATGCGCAAACACTATCTCTCACCCGCGCTCCAAGGCTCTGGTACTGATGATATGACAGCCCAGATTCCCAAAAAAGATGACGAAGCTGAAATCTTAGAAATGTATTCGCAGTTGATTGAGTTAAATCGGCACGCAGAGGAAATGTTGTCTGACAACTTGCGATCTTTTAAAGGACAAACTGAAGGCTATTGGAAAGATTTAGAACCCAAGGGTAAAAAATTTATGATTTTGAAAGTTCCTACCAATTGTTTCGTGCGAAGCGCGGGCATTACAGGCGGAGATTTAAATGCTGAACAAATCAATGGAAATTTCGTAATCACGGACGGCGTCGACTATAAAAGCAATACGAGTTCTGCGGAAGTTCTCTACATGGAGGCGTAGACATGCGAAGGACTTCCGAAAACCTGTTAGCCTCCTACGTTGACGCCCTGCGCCCTATCATATACATCAACCACTCCGACTTCGTTGAGGTGGACCGCATTCTGCGGAGTATCGCGGGTGAAGCCCGTGTAGCCGAGTTCAACAACACGCTTGGCATGGTAGACTTTAGCGACAAACACCCGCTGCGAGAGTGTGGGCTCGAAAGTTTTCTGCGGCTCGTTAGGGAAGACGGTTTCGAGCGGCGGATCTTTATCCTGCTCAAGGACGTCCATAATTCCATGAACGACGACAGAATAATAGCCCTTCTGAAGCGTATCGCGGAGGACAACATGTACCGTGAGGATTATTATGCCACTGTTTTCATCGTTTCGTCCAAGACGGTGATACCCACCGAACTGGAGAACCTGATAACCGTTTTTGATATCCCACTGCCGACGTTCGACGAGATAGAAGCGATAATCAAAAGTTTCACTAACGACTTGGAAATCGTTGTATCTCCAGACGCCGTAAGCGATATCGCGCGTTCGTTTATCGGGTTGAGCGAGTTCCAGGTTCGCCAGATATTGAACATCGCGTATCAAGACGGTGGATATATTGATGCCGGTGATAAGCGTCTCATTTTAAAAGAAAAAGAGCAGTTCATCAAAAAATCGGGAATGGTCGAACTTGTAAATTTCAAGGACAACATCGACGACATCGGCGGTCTGGAGAACCTAAAGGAATGGCTGAAGCAAAAAGCGAAGATATTTATGGATATTGACAGGGCGATAAGGTTCGGGGTGGACGTACCGAAGGGTATAATGATAATCGGTATGCCGGGCTGCGGAAAAAGCCTCGCGTCGAAAGCGGCGGCGAGCCTGTTTGACGTTCCGCTAGTGCGCCTTGACGTGGGACGGCTGTTCGGGAAGTACGTCGGCGAATCGGAGGAGAATATGCGCCGTGCTCTAGCCCTCTCCGAGGCGGTTAGCCCCTGTGTTCTCTGGATAGACGAGATCGAAAAGGCGTTCGCCGGCATAGGCGGCGGCGGCGGAGCGAGCGACGTCACGACGCGTCTGTTTGGCCAATTCTTGACGTGGATGCAGGAAAAAGAAAATACGGTGTTCGTAATGGCGACAGCCAATGACATCTCAAGAATTCCGGCAGAGTTTCTGCGCAAGGGGAGATTCGATGAGCTGTTCTTCGTGGATCTGCCCAACGGGGAAGAACGCCGCCGTATCCTTGAAATCCACCTGAAAAAGCGCCGCAAATGGAACAGGGAAATTGATTCTATCTCTATTATCAAAGAGACTGAAGGATTCAACGGAGCGGACATCGAAGCGGTGGTCAAGGATGCTGTCGAAGCGGCCTTCATCGGCGGCAGGGAAAAACTGACCACTGAAGATTTACTCGCGGCGATTAAAAACACAAAATCCATTTCCGTCACGCTAAAGGAGAAAATTTCCGCGATAAGGGAAACGCTTGGCAAGATCGACATCAAGCCCGCCAGCAAAGCGGCGGAGGAAAATTAACGAACGCGAGTCGTATTTTGGGAGAGAGTGGCATACAATGCAGACAGATACGAAAGAACACAGCGAGGAAAATAATACCTTAGAGCTTCTGATTGACGAGGAATACGCGCCCGCCATAACGGAGACCGAGGCTGCGCGGCTCAAACCAATACAAAAAAAATTCATTGAGAAATTCATCGAGAACAAAGACGTGCCAACCGAACAATGGCTTCCATCCGCGATCAAAGAGGAGTTACCGGACAGAACGGACTCTGAGATCGGAGAGATGAGCGATGAGATCATAAAAGCCATAGAAATCAGCGAGGAGGAAAAAGCGTCGCTGGAGGCAGCTATCAAGAACGGGCGTTCTAAGGAGTCTTGGTTCGCGGGAGAGGTAACGACTGCGGTGTCATATATGAGCGCCCAGCAATCAATGGAGTACCTGCAGGCGCTTGACAACACAATCGTGTCCGCGAACGCATCTCTCCGCCGGACGATCACGACGCAAGCCGGATTGGTCAATCAAAATCCAAATCTTGACGGGTTCATCGCCGAACAGTATCACGCGCAAACGTTCAATCTAAACGCCGCTGCGCGCGGCAGCCAATACCATGCGGAGGCGCTGGTCCCAGACGGAGCATACGGGAAAAACTCTGTCGATATCGTGATAAGGGACGGCGGTAGTAAGATCGTACATCGGTATCAGAGCAAATATTGTAAGGACCCGGAAGCTACTCTCGATGCTTTCGAGCACGGCGATTATCGTGGTCAGGGGAAACTCGTTCCGTCAGATCAGCTAGACAAAATTTCAAAGGTGACGAAAGCGACGGACATGCTTACCGCGCCGGATGGAACAACCAGCAAGCCACTCCCGAAGCCAAACGCCGAGCTGATGAGAGACGAAGCGCAGAGCGGCAAGTGGAACGATCTGAACTGGAACGAGTACAAGACAAAAGATATTGCGGTAGGAATGGGGAAACAGGTTGGAAAGACCGCGTTGATGGGGGTTGCCGTCGGTGTCGGGTTCCATGTAGCTCAAAAAGTTTGGGAGGGCGAAAGCGTGGACGGTGCGGAAGTTGTAGAAACCGCTCTGAAAAGCGGTGCCGACTTCGGAGTAAAGGCCGCCGCCGCCGGAGCCCTGAAGGTCGGCGCTGAAAAGGGGATTTTGACGTTCATACCCAAAGGGACTCCGGCCGGAACTATTGCAAACGTGGCGTTTGTCGCGGTCGAAAACGCGAAGATTCTCGTAGATATGGCGAGCGGAGAGCTGTCACCGGTCGAGGGCTTCGAAAAAATGGAGCGGACTACGGTCTCCACTGCGGCTGGCATCGTGGCGAGCGCAAAAGTAGGCGTTGCGGCTACCGTAGCCCTTGCACCAATTCTTGGGCCGCTCGCGCCGGTGGGCGGATTTGTGGCTGGTACTGTCGCGTATATGGCGGGATCAAAAATCGGCGAAGCGCTGGTCAGTGGAGCGCAAAAAGTTAGGAGAACCATTGTGGAGGCAGGTGAAAAAATCTTGGAGGGCGTCAAAGAAGTGGGCCGGGAAATCAAAGACTTTCTTTTCGGCTGGTGGTAACAGTCTGTCTTAAAAAAATCCCTGATATTGCTTTTTCAATTGATTCTGCCAATGAGACTAAAAAAATTTGAAAAACAGAATGCTACGACGGCAATATTATAAAGCACCATGAAGGAAAGTCAGATTTCCGCAATCATAACTATGCCGCGGCGAGTTTATCCCGTGATCGACGCCAACAGGCGTTCGACGATGGCGGCGAATTCGGGATCGGTTCTTTTTCGCGGGTAATCGAGATCGACTCTTTCCTCGCACGCGATCGCGCCC
>JAISYN010000348.1 GCA_031269915.1 Synergistaceae bacterium | reverse complement strand
ATTTCCCGATTAAACCCCTCAATTCCCGCACGGCAGCCAGAAGCGCGTCGAAGACTTGAGGGTCAGGCTCCACATAGCCCCTTGGTTTCGGCGCGGCGAAGCGTCCGGCATAGAGGTCGCCGCCCTCTCCCATCTCGGCGGCGCTCGCCTCGCCGTAAAGAATTGTGTCGTGTTTCAGCTCCGCCCAGGATGCCAGGTATGTGGACAATTTTTTCCACTGCCAAGCAGGTTTATTGTAAAAAAACTGCTTCGATCCGGAGTCCTCGAAACCGGCTTTGAATACCGACAGCCATTTCGCGTAAACCGTATTTTCGCCGGACAGGTAATCTCGCGTCTCAAGTTTCAACATTTCCAGGTTTTCACGGTAGTTTTTAATTGCGTCGTTCTTCCCGGCGTACTTGTCCGCAACGCTTGATCCAAGCGCCGCCATGACATCCGTACCCTCAGGAATGTTTCTCGGCGACGCGTCAGTTCCGACTCTCGGAGATGTGAGCCTGTTCATGACGTATGCGTCCCAGGTGAAGCGCCTGCCCGAAATCCGGAAGACCGGAAATCGGTTTTCGTAGCCGGTACTCTGGATCGCCGGCCCCTTTATCGCGGCGGCAATGTCGTCCGCCAGGGCGGTGATTTTCGCCGCGTCGGAGAGGTTTTTGCCGATTTCCTCCCCTTCGCGGCTGCCGATGTGTTTTCGCGCCAGTGCGCGAAAGATCTTAGGGTCTCCCGAGTTTGGGACGCCCACGAGGTATCCGATGGGCTCCTCAAACGCTTCCCAGTCATGTCCAAGCGCGTCCAGCACGAGTGAAATCAGAGCCGCCGCCGTCACGTTGGCGGCGATCGGCCGGCCCGTATCGTCGAACAGCGACAGTTCGGCCGAGCCGAGGTAGCCGACGGCGCGGAAAAACCGTTCGAATTCCGGCGTGAGCGTGTAGTGACCGCGCGGCTTGAACATCGTATAGTCGATTGGTTTACCTGTAATTTCGGATTCTTCTGTGTCTTCGGCAGCTTTGACGCGGCGGACTTCCCCGGCCGCGATGGGAGAAAGGCCGATACTGTCAGGTTTTTCCGCAAGCAGGGCAAGGGCGGTGGAAAACATGTCCCGAGCCGTTTCATAGGAGCCCTCCGGCAAGCCGCTCCCTTCGCCCGCCCTCAGCCGTTCGAGTTCCGCAAGAGCGCGTGTCAGGCTTTTTTCGAGCGCCGGGGCGAGGTGCACGCGCTCAAGTTTCTGGAGCGTGTGATCAAACAGGAGGTGGAACGAATGTACAAAAATGTCCGCTGTGATGAAATCCACCTCGTAATTGCCGGTCTCCCGGTAAGAATCCGCCATGTCGTCCACATCTACGCTTTCGCGGATGATAGGCGTCGGGTCGATAGCGAACCCGTGTTTGGATATGCGGGAAAGTATCTCGCGCGGAACATCCTTTACGCCTTCGCTCTCCAAATCCTCGATGCCGCCGGGGAGCCGCGCGCCCGTGCGGATTTTTCGCGGTATCGCGGCCGGATTGAGCTTGCTGTTGTCGGGTTGATAGGCGTCCAGAGCTATGAAATCTTTTTTGTTGCCCCAGGCGTAACGTCCGCCCCAGCCCTCGTTTCCGCTCTCGGACAGGGTTTCAAACTCCAAATACAACATGCCGTTCAGCTCGCCGCGCGACGGGACGACCTCGCCTTTCAGGAGCGAATATCCGTATGCGGACAATTTATATTTCGCGCCCTTCCTGCCGGGAGATAACATCAACTCCGGGGCGTCTTTCAGCGCAATGTAATACCGGATTCCCGTGTCTTTATAGTCGGGGATTTTCTCGACGCCGACCCCGTCGACGTAACCCAGAATTGATCCGTCCTCCGGCGACACCAGCCCGAACCACCCCCGGATTCCGCTCTCCCGCAACTCCAGCCGGTTGCCGTAGACGACGACGCCTTCCACGTTTCCGTTATCGACGACTTCTCTCTCATGCACTTCGTATTGCGCCCCGGCCTCGTTCATGATCGGCAAGACATCGACGATGACGCTGTAATATCCGGGCTCCGCAGCCGCGGATAACGGTAACACCGCCGCTAATACCCAAATCATTGCGACAAATACGCACTGGTACTTTTTCATTTTTATGACCATTCCTCTCTGCGTGTGAAACAAGGGTCGAATCTTTGCCGGTGTAGCCCTCCGTCCGGGCGTCGTCGAGATTGAAATCCTGGGCCGTGGAACCGTGTCCGGAGTAGTGAATGTAAATGAAATCGCCCCGCGCCGCCCGTTCGGCAAGCTCGTCTATGGCTTTCAGTATCCCGGTATGCGTGGCCTGCGATTCGAGGAGAACGGTGATGTCCTCAGCGGCGAACCCCAACTTTTTCTCAAGGATATCTTTAACGAGCGCCACGTCATTGAGAGGACCGCGAAGTGAAATGTCCGCGTTTTTGTATTTGTAAGTATTGATGCCGATAAGCAGAGCGTACTTTCGCGCGGCGGTTTCCCCCTCACGCGAAAGAGCGAAAACGGCGATCAATACCAAACAAAAAGTTAAAACGGCCTTTTTGAGTGAATACATATCTCTCTGCCCCAATATTTTTTCTCCGTTAACCGGCGATTCGATTGCGGCGCGATTATATACACAAATACACTTTTTTGTCAAAATCTTACGAGCACAGATATCCCGATAAAGTTGACAAATACGCCGCATGTGATAATATCTCAAAAAATGAGTAGTTTCGATGAGGAGACGGTCATGAATTTTACGGATGTTTTTTATGACAAATCCAATACACGTCTCACGTCTCACGTCTCACGTCTCACGTCTCACGTCTCACGTCTCACGTCTCACGTCTCACGTCTCACGTCTCACGTCTCACGTCTCACGTCTCAAAGGGATAACTGTGTCCTTTTTTCGTTGGTTTCAGCGTCACATTTCTTCCATAATGTTCTTGAAAAAAGTAAAACTTGATAAGGTTTTTATCCGTCGCGTGCGGAGCGTTGTTGGGAGTAGCGGGCATTTGTGCCTGTTGCTCCCAACAACGCTTTTGCGCGCCTGCCGAAGGAGGACGAAGACTGACACCGGCGAGGTTTCCACGACCTAAAAACGAGTATGTCGTTTAGTTGATGGGACAAAATTTTTTCGATTAGGAGAGAGAAAAATGGCTATTTGTGCTTCTGGACATATTTATGACAAAACAAAATTCTCCGAATGCCCATGGTGCAGGGCCGCGAATGGAAATGCGGTTTGGGAAACGCGGATGGAAGCAAATATTCCGGGAACTGAGCCGATAAAAACCATGCCCATATCAAAGGATCCCCATACCGCTCCCATAGGAGAGAGGAGAGACCATACGGAAGAAAACAAGACAAAATTTTTTTCGACGGTATCGGATGCTAAAAAAAACGAGAGAACCGATCCCGTCGCGGGATGGCTTGTATCTTGTGAAGGAGTGGAAAAGGGACGAGATTACCGCGTGCACTTTGGACAAAATCTCGTAGGGCGGGGGAAAAATATGGACATTGTTTTGGAGGACCAGTCCGTGTCTCGTGATAGCCACCTTTTTATCATCTATGATTACAAACACAACAACTTCGTGATTCAATCCGGAACCAGTCATGGTTTGATTTACAGAAACGACCACCTTGTTACGGGAGCAGAGGAACTGCTCTCTTTTGACCGCTTGGAAATAGGAGACAGCAAATTTATTTTTGTGGCACTTTGTGGGGAGCATTTTAAATGGGAAACGAGCGGAGAGTAACACTTTTTTTAGTACTGGCCGCCGCCATTCTTGCGGCGTTTTTTATACCCTTGGTTTCCGCCAAGGCGTCGCAAGCCATAGAACTTCGTGTCAGCCAAGCTAGTGTAGATAAGGAAGGAGAGAATCCTCCCCGTATTTTTGTTTTTTTGGAATTTCTTGAGAACGGAAAATGTGTTATCCCAGATAATTATAACAATTTTTCTGTAATTCTCGGGAACGAAACACCAAAAAGTACAAAAGCAAATCGTTTTACCGAAGGCAGCGCCATCGTTCTGCTTCTTGATACTTCAAAATCGTTGAGCGCTCCAATGTTCAATGCTTTGAAACAGGGAGTCGCACAATGGATAAACGATATGCGAGACGAGGATTGTGTCGCGCTTATCGGCTTCGGAGCCGGAATAGACTCAGACACTAGGGTCGACTTTACGGGGAACCGGCAAAAACTGCTTGGGATTCTGGATAACATAAAGCAAAATGATGGCAGTACAGCCCTCAACAGAGCAGTCATAACAGGATTAAACCTCGCGGGCAGGGATGACAAAAACCTTCCTCGCCGGCGCGCCGTAATCGTTTTCACTGACGGCGTCGATGATGCTATCAGCAGCTCTACCAGGGAAATGTTACAGGATGCCATGAAAAAAAACATGGTTCCAATTTATGCCCTGCTCTATCCTTATTCAGGGGCATCGTCAGCGAACAATATAATAACCAATTTTCAAAACCGCATCAATGAATCCGGTGGGTGGTACTGTGCTTTCGAGGGGAGCAAAACAAGTACCGCCAAACAATTGAGGGATAGTCTGAATGAATTGAAGCGCCGGATATGGGGCGTCGTTTCAATTGAGTCTGACGTTTCGAACATACGGGGAGATGGGGCTATTAAAAACCTGCAGATAACGTGGAAAGACGGCCCACTGGCAGTTCGAAGCAATATAATAAATATCGCATATACCAATAATATACCTCACCCGCCGGACATTATATCTGGTGACGCTCCTATACCGCCGCCAGGCATTATATCCGGAGACGCTTCTATGCCGCCGCCTGACCCTTTTCCCATGTGGATTTGGATTATCCTGGGCATCGTAATTTTAGGAATAATCGGCATTTCATTTATGGTCTGGTACCGGAAAAAACTTAAAAAACAACCGATGAGCGCATCTTTAGATGAACCTTTATCAATGGCAATGGAGGCGAGTGATTACAATGTTTCGAATGTTACGTCGTCAGAAGGGGAAATAATCCTGACCGCTGTCTCCGAAGGTGGTCATAGCCGTACGTACCGGCGTGTTTTTCATGGAAGCGTCATCATCGGACGATCGTCTTCACCGGGTGTTTTGACTATTCAGGGTGACATACATGTATCGTTGAAACATTGTGAGATTTTTACGGAAGAGGATCGTTTCATGATCCGAGATTTGGGTTCAACCAACGGCACGATTGTCAACGGATCAAACCTCACAAAACATCAGCGGATAAACGACGGGGATGTTTTAGTTTTGGGGGCAACGGAGCTGCGTGTGAAACTTCCTCGTGCCACATATGCCGGCGAATCATCTTCCGCGCGGAAAACTCTGATATAGGGGATTGGACAAATAGCATGAACGTTTATGGAAACTATCAGAATATAGGCACGCGCGAAGAACAGCAAGACAGCTTCGGATGGTCGAAGCTCGATGATGATGAATTTATAGGGCACGGCGGAAAACTGAGTATCATATGTGACGGAATGGGCGGGCTGCAAAACGGCAGAGAAGCTTCTTTAAGCGCAATACAGGCTTTTAGGGACGCGTATATGAGTAAAGGAACGGCAGAATCCATCCCCGATGCTTTACATCGAGCGGTTCAGTATACCAATGAACAGGTCCTAGCTTTGGCGAAACGAATCGGACAGGAGGGAAATTGCGGTTCCACATTAGTTGCCGCAGTCCTCCACAAGGATTGCCTCTATTGGATATCAGTGGGAGACAGTCATATCTATCTCTGGCGCGGCTCGAAACTACAGCTTCTGAACAAAGAACATATTTACGCTAACACACTGGATAAAGCGGTGCGTGAGGGTATTCTTTCTGAAGAAGACGCTAGTATGAATCCGGACAGAGAAGCGTTGACGAGTTATATCGGCATCCCCGAGTTGAAGGAAATAGACAGCGGCAGCATGAACGGTATACCTCCAGGCGCGGGGGTCGTATTATGTTCCGACGGGCTCTATAAAGTGCTTTCTGACACGGAAATGAGCCGTGTATTCGACCCTGACGCGCAAAAATGGGCTGAAAATTTGATATCAGCAACATTGAAGAAAGGAAAAGCGCATCAAGACAACATAACGGTGACCGTCCTGCTGCGAGAAGGGGCGAAGAAACGCAGAAAGCCGGAATTTTTTTTTATCGCCATGGGTAGCGTGCTGTTGTTGCTCGCGGGAGTTTTATTCGTGTTGAATCGGCCTACCGTGCCGATAATACCTGAGCCTATCCTTGTCATATCCGGGGATGATACAAACCATGCTGATCCTATCCCGAGCACTTTATCCGACGACCCAGTAAAAAACAATATTGAAGATACGGATGAGAAACCGTATATTGAACGCATAGAACCTCTTCCAGACCTGATCAAGGAGGAAGAATAATGAGCGGCATTCTCAAAAAAAGAGTATATTTAGTCGTTTTGGTTTTTTTCGTTTCAATGGGGACGGCCTTCGCGGAAACGACAATACGTCCTGAAGAGCGAAAGAACATTGATGTCATGAAAAGTTCCATTGTGCGTATTTTTAGTTTTTTTCCTGATGGCGGGGCTTCAGGGTCAGGGTTTGCTGTTACCGATAATATGTTTGTCACCAATAAACATGTTATCGAAGACAGTGACGAAATTATCATAGTCGGTCCTGAAAAGAAGAAAACAATCGCTGTAAAAGTTTGGTTTCCTGACGATAAAAACCTTGACTTGGCTTTGGTGAGAGTGGCGGAAGATATAGGGTGCATTCCCGTAGTTTTCCCGCCCTCCGGAGAATTTTCCAAAATCAGTTCCGGACAAAATGCCGTGGCTATGGGCTATCCCGGAGTCGCTGAAGAATTTGATATAACTTATGCATTGGGGAAAGAAGGGATCACGGTTACGAAAGGCAGCATCAGCCGTTTGGTCGAAAACACAGATACACGCTTGCTGCAATTGGATGTCGCGATTGAACACGGCAACTCGGGTGGACCTCTTTTTGACGAACTGGGACGCGTGATAGGAATTAATTCCTTGGGAATCGACGGAACTTCCGCGAAGTGGGCTATCAATGCTATTGAACTCTTGCCGTTTCTTATTCGACAGGGAATAGCGCCTGTGCGTATCAGCGCAGAGGAGATAAAAAAAACTGACGATGACGAGAAAAAACAGTGGTTCTCTGAACCCAATCTCTACATCACGTTGCTCGGTTTCGCCGGTGTCATGTTTATAGCGGGGGCGTTTTTGCTCTCACGGCGTGGGGCGAGACACGGGAGAAAAAAAGAGATTCCATATAAACCCGAGAACAGCTTGATTTCGATTGATAAAGAGACCCAGATCGCATCGCTGGCAAACTTAATTGGCACAGAAGGTGTATTTCTAGGGAAACCGCCGTTTCCGATCCGCTCCTTTCCGTTTTGGATCGGTCGCGACCCTAAATGCGGTATCGTTTTGCCGCCAGATATTGGCACGGTAAGCCGGAGACATTGCTATATCGATAAAAACCCCTCCGGACAAGGCATGATGATTTACGATAACTCCGCTAACGGAACTATCGTGAACGGACGAATACTGACGAAAGGAATGTCGGAGCGGCTCATTCCAGGAAGTACAATCACATTCAAAGACTGTAAGGCATCGCTTCGATTCGATATACACACTGGAGAGAGAGACGTACCGGATAAGACAGCGAGCGCGCCGTCAGCGAATTTAATTGGCATAGGAGGCGTTCACGCGGGGAAACGATTCTCGATTCAGTCTTTTCCTTTTTGGATCGGCCGCGAACCGGATTGCGGTGTCGTTTTGCCGGCTAATCTCAATGCTATAAGCCGAAAGCATTGCTATATCGATAAAGCTCATTCAGGACAAGGTTTTATGATTTGCGACGACTCCATTAACGGAACCATCGTAAACGGCCGCACACTGACAAAGGGAATCTTGGAACCGCTCATGTCGGGCAGTATCCTCATTTTTAAGAGTAGCAATGAATCCTTTCGTTTCGAAGTCCGGGATTTATCTGTTTAGCATTATGCGGATTTAAGGAAGGATGCCGTGACGTGCGCATAAACGATTTTCCGACCGAATTATGCCCGTCGTGCTTTACGGTGTTGGAATCGTTTTCCGGCTGTACCGTTTGCGGATATCCTTGCGTTAAGAGGGAGCCTCATCATTTGCCGATTGGGTACATTTTAAGCGATTGTTACTGGATTGGCCGCATCTTGGGGGAGGGTGGATTCGGGATTGTTTATCATGCCTACGATCTAAATATCCGGCATTCCATCGCGATCAAAGAATATTTTCCGCGCGGAATTTGTAGCAGAAGAGACTATTCTGTGCGGCCCATGACCGATTTTGACGAAGATTTCAATAGAGGCAGGGAACGGTTTCTCATAGAGGGCCGAAATATGGCCGAGTTCGAAAATGAACCCAATATTGTCGCGGTACGAAACTATTTCGACGCCAACGGGACGGCTTTCCTCGTCATGAAATATTACAACGGATCGACGCTGCTCGAACACATCAAATCTAAAGAAGGAGGAAGATGTACCTTCAAGGAGGCTGCCGAGTACCTCTTTCCGGTAATGCGCGCTTTGGACGTCATACACAGCAGAGGATTCTTTCATCGGGACGTCAGCCCAGACAACATATTTCTAGCCAAGGAAAACAAGGAAGACAAGAAAGGCGAAAGCATTTTATTGGATTTCGGAACCGCGAAATCGGTTTTTTCAGACAAAACCCGCAAATCCATGACGGGGATTGTTGTCAAGGAAGGCTATAGTCCTCTGGAACAATACGGACAAGGCGGAGCAAATATGGGGCCATGGTCAGACGTCTACAGCATGGGAGCAACACTGTACAAGTTATTGACAGGAAAGACTCCTCCGATGCCTCTCGAACGATGCGATAAAGAAATTCTTCCGCCAAGCGCACAGGGGGCGGATGTACCTCCTCATGTCGACTCGGCCCTGCTTTGTGCGTTAAATCTGCAGGCAGCGGAGCGTTTCCAGAGTATGGCTGCCTTCCGCGAGGCGTTGGAAGGCAAAAGGGAATCGCAAGCCAAGTTTCCGGATATTCAATCCTTTTCACAGCCGCAGCAGGTATCTCCGCCTTCTCACTCATCTTCCGGCTGGCTGCTCCGCTTTCTCCTGATTGCTGGGATTGGACTGCTGGGAACGGCGTTTTACTTGTGGTGGCAGTATAATCACTGAATTTAAGGAGATGGTGTCCCATGCGGAAACAGCATATTATATTGTTTGCTATCATCTTGACAGCGTTTTGTCTTTGCATCGGCGGAGCCTACAAATGGCATCTCGGTAAGCTGGAGGAAGAACGGAGGTCCGTTGAGAAACGGACACGAAAAGCGATTGACGCAACTGATAAATTATTCCGGCCGAAATTGACCGGCGAAGAGATACGCCTCCTGGTTGCCGACGGCGCCAATGTCAATGAGCAAAAAAGGGGATTCACGCCATTGATGTACGCGGCCCAAAGCGGAGAGGCTGAGGCTGTGGTGGCGCTGCTTCAATCCGGCGCCGACGTCAACGCTTCAGACGCAAAAGGGCGGACGGCTCTGATGTATGCTGCTCAGGACAACAATCTCGATGTCATAAACGCGTTTTTGGAGTCCAGCGCCGACGTCAACGTATCTGATGGAAAGGGGCGGACATCGCTGATGTACGCCGCTCAATATAGCAAGGATGAGAAAACGCTGAAGGCAATCATCGATAAGGGCGCTGATATCGACGCCCATACAAATGAAGGATGGACATCATTGATGCTGGCTGCGTACAACAATAAAAATATTAAAACTATCAAGATTCTGCTTGATTCAAACGCTAACCCTGATAAAACAAGCATTTCCGGAAATACCGCGCTGATTTTTGCCCTGTTCAGAGAAGACGACTTTGCCGATGAAATAAGAACGATGATAGTAAATTCTACATTCGCTTCGTCCATTATCAACAAAACCGACAACAGGAAGCGGACTCCTTTGATATGGGCCGTTAAATTGAAAAGAGATAAAAAAACTCTTGAAGCTCTCATAAACGCCGGTTCCGACGTCAACGCCGCCATGGATGACGGCCGTACGCCACTGATGCTCGCCGCCGCTCGGGATGGTAACCCGGAAGATATACTGGCCACTCTGACTCTGCTGGTGAAGAGTGGAGCTGACGTTGCTCGCAGCGACGCCGAGAAACGCAACGCTATATATTATGCTCGCAATAATAAGGCGTTGGTAAAGCATAAAAGCAAGATTGACAATATTTTGCTAGTGAAAAAAAGGTGACTTCGATGGATACTTTATCACTGCCAGAAGGACTTTGCCCGGCTTGTTTCCATGCAACGAACGGATATTTGCCCTGTCCGTCCTGCGGTTACACAAATGACCTCAAAACTGAGGATTGGATGTTGCCTTTGGGTTTTGTTCTTAACAAGCATTATATTGTCGGCCGTATGCTGGGACATGGCGGGTTCGGTATCACTTACCTCACGTACGACACGATACTGTCGCGTTGCGTTGCCGCGAAGGAGTTTTTCCCGTTTGGTCTCTCGGCCCGCCGCCCGGAGACTTTCACCGTCACCAATATGACAGGGGATATGCTGGAGGCTTTTCAAAGAGGTAAAGAAAAATTCTTTGAGGAAGCGCGCAGCCTTGCCGGGTTAGCAGGGCACCCCAATATTGTTACCATACATGATTTTTTCGAAGGCAACGGAACTGCGTATTTTGTCATGACTTATTACGAAGGTTGCGATTTTTCACAATATCTGAAAAATACCCGCGATAAACTTTCTTTTCCGGAGACGATGCGGTTGCTTTCGCCAATCATGAACGCTTTGGACTATA
>JAISYN010000356.1 GCA_031269915.1 Synergistaceae bacterium | reverse complement strand
GCGGGTTGCGGCAGACTGAATAGGGGCCCTCGGTGATCAGCGAATCCGTCTTGCGGCCGGCTATATACTGTGCGCACCACAGCCTGCCCACTATGCCCAGGGCGACCAGTACTATGCCGGCGATGATCATTATTTCCGACAATAACGGCATCTCCGTTTCCAGTCTTTTTTTTGAAAACGCGAAAATAAGTAAATAAAAGATGCCGAGAGCTTGAGAAAGTTTTGTTCTATATCGCGCTATAAATTCCATCTGATGCGTAACACCTCGTTAGGGAAAATTTTAAAAGCGCCTCCAAAAATACTCGGACGCTGACAGCCCAGCCTGCGGTATCTCCGTTCTATGTTCTATCAGGTCAATCGATTGTTTTGTCGGTTCAAGCCTGTCCTCGTAACGCTGCTTGTATATTCTGGGAATTTTCTTCATGCGGAAATTCATATCGTCTTCGAGAACGCGGGGTAGTTTTAGAAGCGGTCAGCTCGGGGTCTTTGAACACACGCCCGAGTTCGAGAATAACGCGCCAGTTGTTGATTCGCCATATTTTTTCGCACCTCTCTGAGCGGTAACTGATACATCTCTTGAGGAGATTATACAGGCTTTATCCGGATATTCCATATCGCCCCGACGTTTATGTTTTTTCAGTTTTTATTATGTGTGTAAAATTTGAGGTATAATCCGTCATGTCTGATTAAATATTTTACGAAATCAGGGAAGAAATAAAAATAGCAGACTTTTTTCGCGGTTATTTTTTATAATTGGTTTTAAAGTCCGCATTATGCGGAATAATTAAAATTCCAGCAGGTCCAGCGCGTCAGGCTGTTTTGAAGATCACCCCGCCAAGCCTTTTTTACAGGATTTTGGGGAAGGGGAAATTTTAAAGGTCCGATTCAATCGGGCGTTACTATATTCAACGGTTCAGTCGCGGCCGGTTTGAGGGTGAGAATTGTTGTGTCGATAAAAGTTAAAGTGGTCGTCATCATCATTTCCATCGTTACTCTTCTAACGGTTTCCAGCACGGGACTGGGCATGTATTTCAGCCGAACGCGTTTTGTGGCGGCCATAGCGGACGACATGACGGTGATCAGCAAAATAGCGGTCAAAATGGTCTCCACCAGTATCCGCCTGTTGAAGGCCGAGGCCGATACCATAGCTGCGGAGTGTCTGACCGCCGCCCTGCTCGATGCCGAATCCCCCGACCCCTCGCAGAGCAACTTGTCGGAACTGTTGCGGGAGGAGACTTTGAAGCGCGGGTATCTTGCCTTGACGGTCATGGATTCAAGGGGAGTGGTCACTTCTTACGGCGTTTCCGCCCCGTCTGACGAATTCGTCCGAAACCCTTACGCACGGCGCGCGGCTATCGGCGAGCGCGTGATTTCCACCACCGAAACAGCCGACGACGGGAATCTTGTCATACGCGTCTGCGTGCCGATGGGGTCGCGTATTTTGATCGTTACTCTGCCCGGAATGTATTTTAACGGCGTCATATCCGAGTTCAGGATATGGAAGTCGGGGAATATCTTCATCGTAGACCGTGATGGTTTCATGGTTTCCAACTACCGCTCGCAGTTCGTCAAGGATCGGTTCAGTTTCATTCAGGCCGGCGGGAAACCCGGAGCGGACGCCAACGACAGGGATCTGCGCGATTTTTTCAGAACGATGATACGGGGCAAGCCCGGCGTCGGGGTTTATAGCTATGAAGGCAGCGATCGCGTCTGCGCGTACGTGCCTGTAAGCGGGTCAGACGAGTGGATGCTCGGTGTCGTGGCCATCATCGACGAAAGCCCCTACACGCAAATTCGCTATCTTCTGCTGTTTTCGGGAGCGATATTTCTGGGATTCGGCATTTTGGCCGCTTTTTTCTCGGCGAGCGCCATTGCGAAGCCATTCCAGCTAATCAGAGAGCAGAACGCTTCCCTGGCGGAGTTGAAGGAGATTGCCGAGGATGCCAGCCGCGCAAAAGGCGATTTTCTCGCCAATATGTCTCATGAGATGCGCACCCCGATGAACGCGATCATAGGAATGACGTCCATTGCGAAAACATCCATGGATATAGAGAGAAAAGATTACTGCCTGCAAAAGATAGGGGACGCGTCCGCACATCTTCTCGGCGTCATCAACGATATCCTGGACATGTCGAAGATAGAGGCGAACAAATTCGAACTCTCGCCGGAGCGATTCAACTTCGAAAAGATGCTCCAGAAGGTCGTCACGGTCGTCAATTTTCGCGCGGAAGAAAAGAACCTGAGCCTCACGGTGCAGATAGACGGCGGCATACCGCAGGAATTGGTCGGGGATGACCAGAGGATCGCGCAGGTTATCGCTAACCTTATGTCAAACTCCGTGAAATTTACGCCTCCGGGGGGCAGGATACATTTGAAGGCCCGGTTTTTGGGGGAAGAGGACGGTTTGTGCTCCGTCGGCGTCAGCGTGACGGATACGGGGATCGGTATCAGCACGGAGCAGCAATCGAGGCTTTTCACGTCATTTCAGCAGGCGGAGAGCGGTACGTCGCGTAAATTCGGAGGCACAGGCCTCGGTCTTGCCATATCCAAGCGCATCGTCGAGATGATGGGCGGCAGGATATGGATAGAGTCGGAGCCGGGCAAAGGCTCCACGTTCAGCTTCACCATAAAGGCCGAACGGTCTTTGGCGGAGCGCGCCCGCCTTCTGGACAACAGCGTGAACTGGAAAAATATACGCCTGCTGGCGGTGGACGACGACCGTGATTTCCTCGCTTACTTCGCCGAGATGGCCCAGGGGCTGGGTTTGGCCTGCGACACGGCGGATGGGGGCGAACAGGCTCTGGTCATGATTGAGCGGCATGGTCCCTACGATATTTATTTTCTGGATTGGAAGATGCCCGGCATGGACGGAATAGAACTCGCCCGCCGCATAAACGCGGGCAGCAAGAGAAAATTTGTAGTCACCATGATTTCCGCGACGGAATGGGCCGTCATCGAGACGAAGGCCAGAGAGTCCGGCGTCGCCAAATTCCTCCCCAAGCCAATTTTCCCATCCGCTATAGCCGATTGCGTCAACGAATGCCTGGGTATACAGGATATTTCCGCGCTGAAGGCAGAACAGCCGGATGAAATGGAACGGTTCGAGGGGAAGAGGATGCTCCTGGCCGAGGACGTGGAAATCAACCAGGAGATCGTCCTGTCGCTTCTGGAGTCGACGCTGTTGGAAATAGACTGCGTGGAAAACGGAGCGGAAGCCGTCCGTATGTTCACCGAAGCTCCGGGGAAATATGATATGATTTTCATGGACGTGCAGATGCCTGAAATGGATGGATATGAGGCTACGAGCCGCATCCGGGCGCTGGATAATCCGAGGGCGAAGGAGGTTCCGATCGTCGCCATGACGGCTAACGTATTTCGGGAAGATATTGAAAAATGCTTTGCGGCGGGAATGAACGATCACATAGGAAAACCGCTCGACCTCGATGAATTGAGGTCCGTGCTGCACAAATATCTTTCCCCTTGAGCTGGGCATTCTCGGAGGAGGAAAATGACCCTGTCCATATTCGCGGCAGGGAACGACAATCTTAACGATGCCATGATGACCGCACAGGGCCGAATTTTTGCGATTGGTCAAGCTGGCTGAGCCCATTCAAAAATAAAATTGCTCATGGAGGGACGAATTTATGCGGAAAAATATTCTTGTCATTGCATTACTTGCCGCTGTCATCGCCGGAGGTATCGCCGTTTTTTTAGTATTCGGCGAAAAAACGCCTGACGCCCTGATAATTGCCGAGGAGACCGGCGTGTCTAATGATAACGAAAAGATAATAATCTACTTCATCCCAAAAAACTTGGGAAACCCATACTTCGAGGCGTTGAGCACCGGTTTTTATGACGCGATTGCCGAGTTGGGCGAGGAGAACTTCAGATATGTCTATATTGGTCCGCAGACCGCCGAAGCCGACAATCAGATCGAATTCGTGGAGAGGGCCATTCAGGACGAGGCCGACGCCATATTCATCGCATCAAATTCCAATACCGCCCTTAATTCCGTGTTTGATGAGGCTCGCGGGAAGGGAATCCGCGTTTATATCATCAATCAGGATATTCCGGGCAGCGAAGCGCACCGCGACGCGGCGATCATGCCGGTGAACTTCGACAGGATCGGCGGCGCTCAGATAGAGCTGCTGGGCGAACAGATAGGTTACGAGGGACAGTTTGCTATTTTATCGGCCACAGTGGACGCCCCCGATCAGAATACGTGGATCGGCCTCATGAAAAAAGAACTGGAAGACAATCCAAAATACAGGAAAATGGAGCTTCTGGAGGTGGTCTACGGCGACGATCAGGTGGAGAAGTCCGCTTCCGAGACAAAGGCGCTTCTATCAAAATACCCGGAAATGAAGGGTATCATCGCCCCGACCTCGGTAGGCATTTTCGCCGCGTGCGGCGTCGTCCGAGAGAGCGGCATGGCGGGTAAGGTCAAGGTCACCGGGCTGGGACTTCCCTCCGAAATGGCGGAATTTGTTTTGGACGGTACCTGCGAGGGTTTCCAGCTTTGGAATCCTCCATATGAAGGATATATGGCCGTTTATATGATATGGGCCGAAAAGAAAGAGGGTTTCACCCCCGAGCCGGGCTCGAAATTCACGGCGAGGAAACTCGGAGAGCACACGATTCAGCCTAACGGGCAGATACTGGTCCTGGAACATCCTATGCTCTATGACAGATCGAACATAGAGAAGTATTCCGTGCTATTTTGACGCCTGCTTTCGATATCAGTTCAGTATTTATTGTAAATACGAACGTCCGTGCCGTTAGCCCAACCTTCGAACTGCGAGTTGAAAACGTAATACCACATAGTTCCGCTGCGGTCGCGCATTTCCTTGGTCGCGAATATAACGGAGTCTTTGCGCATAGTGGCGGTTATCTTGGCGCTGCCGGAGGGCTGAGCGCGGCATGGCGCGCGGTCTCTGACGACGACTCCTCCCGTTTGCATTTCGTATGTGCGGATGGATGAGTTGCCTGTTTTCGTCCTTACAACTGTATCGGTCGGTTTTTTTGGCTCCAGTTCCGGAAAATTTGGTTCATTGACGGCTTCCAGCGCCGGCGGAAGTTCGGCGATAAGGTCTTTTCCCGCGAAGTACCCAATGCCGTAACGGACGCCCGCCACCGCAGAAACAAGGAATACCATGGCTATTATCGACCTTTTAATGATTTTCTTTTTGGAATCACGATTTTTCCGCAGTTTCTTGAATTCCAGTTCGAGCCTCATTCGCGATTCCGTGGAATTCGTGGGATTATACTGACGCGTATAGCCCGCGGGGCGCGCCGGGGTCACTGTCATAGTTCTGTCGTATTCCTGGCGCCGCAGCGGGTCAATGAGACATTCGTAGGCTTCCGCGGCTTCGCCGAGCATGGCGGCTTCCGCGGCGTCGTGTGCGGCAAGTTGTTTCCTGGCTTCGTAAGCGTCGGTTATGTCCGAGGCTGACGCGCTGTTAGACACGCCCAGTATGAAATAGTAGTTTTTTACCATGTATCCCGCGCATCCTTTCCTGTTCGGCCTCACGTTCCGTGTAGGTTTTTATGGTAATTGTAAGGTATCCCATAAGTTTATCGAGTTTCGCCTCTGTCCTGCCGTTTTTGCGGTGACAGTGAATCGCGTGAACAATAATGATATCTTTTACCAGCAAGATGGGATAATTATGATATCAATATGTCAGAATTTCCAGATCAAAATCAATACAATGAGCGTTTGTTTTGAAGATTGTGAATAGACTGTTATGCTAGTAAAGAAGAACCTCAGCCGGTTGTATATTCTGTTTGTGAGCGCGAATATATGGGAGTACGTTAAAATTTCGGACAGATATCTAAGAGGAGGCAATGGCTTCCCGCTATGGTAAAAAAGGGGATTCAGCCCAAAACAAATTGCATTTTGTGAATTTTTTGATTTGATGTAAATGCGGTGCAAAAAAATTAAAAAGGGCTCAGGAAAATCTCCTGAACCCTTGCTATTTCTTGGTGGGGGATAGAGGAATCGAACCTCTGACCTCTTCCGTGTCAAGGCAAGGATCGTTATTCCGGCTGCGTTGGAGCGACATCAACTTTCAGGAAGGGATATTGACCGTCCGGGCGGTCAGCGCTAAAAACGAAAAAATGGTTCATATTCCGATGAACGAGACGTTGACACATACTTTGACGAAATGGAAAGAACAAACAAGAGGCGATGGCGAGAAACTTGTATTTCCGTCTCCTAAAAGCGGAGAGGTCATGGATAATTGCAAGAGCGCATGGGCGAAACTTTTGAAGGACGCTGGGATAACGAACTTCCGATGGCATGATATGAGGCACGATTTCGCCTCACATCTTGTTATGAACGGCGTAGACCTGAATACCGTCAGAGAATTTATGGGGCACGCTGATCTCAAAATGACGCTCCGGTACGCACACCTAGCTCCGGCAGTGAAAATGAAGGTAAGCGTCAAATACGCCGTCACCTGTAAAAGAGCAGGGAAAGGGTTTATTGTTGCTGTTGTGAGTTGAGTTTGCAGATATCCGGCAAGGTTTCACTCCAAGGGAGCAGGGAAGCGTA
>JAISYN010000314.1 GCA_031269915.1 Synergistaceae bacterium | reverse complement strand
AAAATCAGCGACTCGGCTATCTGGTCGCCGACCTTCATGATCGGGTTCAGGCTGGTCATCGGATCCTGGAAAATCATTGAGATCTTATTCCCGCGAATGGCCTTCATCTCGGCTTCGGAAAGCTCCGCGAGATCTTGTCCCTCGAATGTGACCGCGCCTCCGGTCACGCGCCCGGTAGGCTTGGGCAGGAGGCGCAATATGGAGAGCGCGAGGGTGGACTTGCCCGCGCCCGTCTCGCCGACGATTCCGAGGGTCTCGCCCCTGTCCAGCCGGATATCGACCCCGCTCAGGGCGCTCACGGTCTCTAAATCCGTCTTGTAGACGACGGAGAGGTTTTCTACGGCGAGCAATGGCGTGGGCATCCGCGTCACCCGCCGTTAGGACTTCAGCCTCGGGTCGAGGGCGTCGCGCAGGCCGTCCCCAAAGAGGTTCAGCGAAAGAGCCGCGAGGACTATCGCCATTCCGGGGAACACCATCAGGTAAGGGGAGGTCCTCATGTACTCCCTGGAGTCGGACAGCATCGAACCCCACTCCGGCTGGGGCGGCTGGACGCCCATGCCGAGGAACGAAAGGGCGGCCGCGGTCAGGATCATCGCGGCGATCGATTGGGTGGCCTGGACGATGATCGGCCCCATGACATTTACGAGGATGTGCTTGCGGATGATCCTGAAATCGCCGGTGCCGCAGGCGCGGGCGGCCTCTATGTAGTCCTGATCGACTATCGTCAGCACCGTCGAGCGAATGAAGCGTATGTATATCGGGATGTTCGTGCATATGATGGCGATCAGGAGGTTGACCATGCTCGGCCCCAGCGCCGCGACGATGGCCAAGGCCATCAACATCGTCGGTATGCAGCTCATCACGTCGCATAAGCGCATGACGATGATGTCGAACCAGCCGCCCCAGTAGGCGACCGCCGCGCCTATCAGCCCGCCAATTACCACGGCTACGGAGGTCGTGACGAGGCCGATGGTGAGCGATATGCGCGCGCCATGAACGACCCTGGCGAAAATGTCGCGGCCGAACGCGTCCGTGCCGAACCAATGCTCCGCGCTGGGCGGTTTGAGCCTCATGGCGCCGTTCTGCTTGATCACTACAGTGTCATAGTCGGCTATGGCGTCGGCGAACACAGCCAAAAAGACCAGGATGACAAGCACGAAAAGCCCCGCCATGGCCGGTTTGTTTTTCCGGAGGCGCCTCCAAATCTCTTTCAACCGCCTGAATTTTTGACGACTCCGCTCCTGCCCTTTCATAAGCAAATCCCTCCCTAAGCGCTCGCTTTCGCGTACTTGGCCTTGATTCTGGGGTCGATGAAAGCGTAAAGCAGGTCAACGGCGAGGATTATCAGGCAGAACAGCGTGGCGAGGAATATCGTGGCCGCCATGACCTGCGGGATGTCCTTCATTCGTATGGAGGTGACCACCAGCGTCCCGATCCCGGGGATGGAGAAAACGCTTTCCACTATGATCGCGCCGGAGAGCTGGGTGCCGAAATTTATGCCGAGGATCGTGATGATGGGGAGCAGCGCGTTTTTCAGCGCGTGTTTGAATATGACCCTCCGCTCGGAAGCGCCCTTCGCCCGCGCCGTCCTGACGTAGTCCTGGCGTATGGTCTCAAGCATCGTCGAGCGCGTGAGGCGCAGCATCTGGGCGGCTGCGGGCAGGCTCATCGTCAGCACCGGCATGACGAAGTGCTTCCACGTGGAAGCCCCGCTGGCCGGCAAAACGCCGAGTTTCAGCGAGAATATCAGCATAAATGTCATGCCGAGCCAAAATCCCGGCACCGCTGCCAGGAGCATGGACGTGACGCTTGCTATGGCGTCTCCGGCGGAATACTGCCTCACCGCCGAATAGACGCCGATCGGGACGCCTATCAGGGCCGACAGCGCGACCCCGGCCAGGGCTATCAGCAGGGTGTTCGGAAACCTGCCGGCGATTTCCTCGAAAACCGGCTTCTGCGTCATGTAGCTCTTGCCGAAGTCGAGCCTGGTCACAGCGTTGAAAACGTAGTCCGCGTAACGGACCAGGAAGGGCTTGTCAAAGCCGAGCTGCCTGTTGAGCTCGTCTATGGCCTCCTGTTCAGCGTTCATGCCCAATATGATGCTGGCCGGGTCGCTCGGCGTCAGCGAGAGTATCGTAAAAACGATGAACGACACCCCAAGTATGATCGGTATGAGAAGCAACAGCCGGGAAATCACGTACTTCGCCATGACGTCCTCCTTGCCCTGAAAGCATAAAAGGGGCTAATTCTCTGTCAGCGGGGCATCCGCTTATGGGAATCCCCTGGTCGCAACAACCTCATATATGTATCCATAAATTAAAACTTAATAAATTTTAGAAACATTGTATCCATAATTGCGTCATTGTCAAGAGGCATGTGTGCGCCGATTCCGCGAATTTACGATTCGAAAACCCCCTTCGCCACGGTGACGCTGTTTTTGACCATCTGGCGGCCCTTCGCGAACACGTGGACGATCTCGCGCTTTTTGCCGAGCAAAACGAGGTCGGCGCAGAAACCTTCCGCGACGCGGCCCTTGCCGCGCAGCTTTAAATAGTCCGCCACGTTGGACGTGACGATTTTTACCGCTTCGGAGAGCTCGAAGCCCTCACGGTCGACCAGGGCGGAGAGTTCCCCGCAGAGTGAATCCAGCCTCGCCACCAGGAGGCCGGCCGGCTTGCCGTCGTCGTCCAGGATCGACATGCTCCCGTTCCCGTCGGAGCTCATCGTTATATTTTCGAGCGGGACGCCGCGATCGACGCAGGCCCTCACGGCTGACGAGCAATCTATGGCCCTCTTCACCCCGGCGGCCTTGCTGATGCAACTCGTCATATCGATGACGCCGCCCATCTTGGCGAACCGTATGGCGTCTTCGAGAAGGCTTTCGTTCCTGTTGACGTGAGTGGGGTAAAATTGCCTGATCGGTATGTCCGTCGTCTCGGCCAGGTCAATGATGGGAGCGAGCCCGGCATGGCCGTCGCCCATGTGCAGGTGCAGGACGCCCGCCTTACCGCTCAACATGCCCCCGATGCGGCACTGCGCGGCCAGCCGCGCGAGCTCCTCTCTGGACGGGCAGCTCGACCTGTGATCCGAAACGGCTATTTCGCCGCAGCCGATCACCTTGTCTATGAGCGCCATGTCTTTGTGGACGCTTTTTGTAAAGCTGACGGTGGGGATTTCGTAGGAACCTGTGTATATAAAGGTGGAGATGCCCTCCTCTTCCAGACCGCGCGCTTTCGCGAGCAGCGATTCCAGGTGTCTCGTCACCCCGTCCGTGCCCAGGACACCGATGACGGTGGTAATCCCGCAGGCCACGACATCGCCCAGCATGACCTCCGGCGTCCTTGTGGCGTACCCGGCCTCCCCGCCACCGCCTATTATGTGGACATGGCCGTCGATACAGCCTGGGATGACCGTCAGCCCATCGGCGTCTATGACCTCGCACTCGCCCGCCAGCGAGCCGATGTCCAGGCCTTCGCCGATTGCGGCGATCAAACCGCCGCATATAAGGATATCCCTGGCCCCTATTTTCTCGGGCGCCACGATATCGCCGCCTTTGATTATCTTGAACATGCCCCTCATGGCGCGTCACCCACCCATAAGCCGGATAATCTGCCGGAAGGGCCGCAGTAGCCCGTTGGGGATCGGGAAGCAGAGGTGGTATTGCGCCACCTTCCAACCACCCTCTTCGAGCAGAAGGACGCCGCTTCCTCTCGCAACCCCTTCGGCGTGTTCGAGCATCTCGTCGAACCACGCGGTTTTTCCGTCAGGCGAGAGGAAAACATGCCGCGACAGAGCGCGATAGCTCCATCCGGCCCCCTCGTCGAAACGTTTCTGCGCGTAAGCCCGGAATTCGTCCATGGCCCAGCGTTCGCCCCCGTCGGTGCCAATGAATACCGCGTCCTCAGTGAAGAGGTCGAAATACGGCGCGCCATCCGCCTTTGAAGCGCGACGATGAAGCAAATCGAGCGTGTTGGAAACCTGTTCCTTGATGCCATCCCGCATTTTCACCACTCCCCGTGAGCAACCGACGCGGGCGCGCCGCAAACAATGCCAGAAAGCCTTTTTATTGATATAATGGGCAAACTGCAAGCGTGAATTTATGTATGCACAATATCGCTAAAAATTAATAATGTCAATAATGAATACACAATATCAGGTTTGTACATCAACGCTCGCTTATTGGCAAAAAATGGAAAGGGGATTGGCCATGACAGAGGAAAAGGAGAACAGCTCTAACGCGGTTCTGCGGCACGTTGTTGAAATGGTTGTCTCCGGGGAAGTGCTTCCCACGGAGGTCTTATACGAGACCGCCATGGCCGCT
>JAISYN010000299.1 GCA_031269915.1 Synergistaceae bacterium | reverse complement strand
GCCTTTTCTCAGCAAAACGCCCGACGCGAGGGCAAAAATACCCAAGCCGAGGCCGAACGTGTCGCACCCGCCTCCGCTGCTGCTCTCTTCGCGCACCCAGCCGGCATAAAGCGTCATGTCGCTGTAGACGGCGTCGGAGTAGAATTCCCAAGGGTATTCAAGATACTCGTCCTCGAACCAACCGACGAAAATCCACCCCGAATCGGTCGGGTCCGCCGGCCTCGTGACCAGCCCGCGGGCTGGGACTATCTGATCGGGAATGTAGCTGTCGGTTCCCGTCTCGAACCTCACCGTGTACGTGGCGACGCTGATGGAAGCCTCCGCAGACCACTTGGTCGATCCGTCGACAACTGTTCCCCCGGATCTGGTCCAATCGTAGGCAACGCGCCACCGGTAGTCTCCTATGGGCAGCGTGTCGTCCACCGCGTGGCTGGTATCGGTGTTGTCGTTCGTTCCGGCGTAAACGAGCGCATACGTCCCGGCGTCGTAAATTTCCCATCGGCTTCCGATGATTGTCGTGCCGGTCGGCATGGACGGACGGCTGGATTTCAATACGATATTGTCCGGCCCGAAGACGCCGGTGGCCGATGGATCGGGTATTGGAGTGCCGATTTGCGACGCCTGCGGGGCGAATACGGCGATACGCTGCCAGTTGCCGAGACCGCTGGCAAAAACATGATTGTAGTATAAATACAAATTACCTTGACCATCAATGGTGTAAGACCTCCAAAACACCCCTCCGCTCTCGCTGCCGCTGCCGCTGAAAAAATCTCCGAGCGGCCGTTCCGTTCCATTTTTGTCTTTCCATGTCGTCAGCGTTTCCGCCTTCAACTGCCCGGATGCCGGGTCGAACTCCCGCAGGCTCAGTATCGTACCTGGGCTGTCTCCATCGTGCTCCTCAATGAGACGTCCATAACGTTGTATCCACAGTGACTTAAAATTTCCCCTGCCCCAGCCGGGAATTTCGTCCGAGGGCCAGTAGGAAACAAGCTCCTCCGAGCGAGATATGCTGCCGGAGAAAAACCACCACTTGGCGTTATAAAGGCTCCCGTTATCCAGATGAAACGTTCCATCCGCCAACAGCCAAATCTTGCCGGTAGAGGCTTCAAATGTTATGTCATAGCCCGACTCACCTGCAAGCGATTGAAAATTGTCCTTCCACTCCTGAGGCAGAGTGGCGGTCCAGGTACGTATCGGTGTCCTATCCCCGTCGAAGGAGAACAGGCCGATTGAAACCTCGAGGTTGGCGTCTGCCTCCGAATAAAGGAAAAACTGCTCAGGGTCCTTGGCCAGGGTGAAAGATTGGAAGGAAAAGTCGGTCCCGTCGAACGAAAAAACCTTCTCTGTCGGATCGCTGGCTCCTCGGACGAGGGGCAGCCTGTACATCGCGTCTTCATCTTCCAATTGGTAGTAAACATAGGAAGCGTTCGGGTCGGAGGTAACCTCGAACGCGGAAACGTTGCCGTAGATGGTGATGAACGGAGTCGTTTTGTTATCCGGCGCGTAATTCTGGAAAATGTAGGAGACGGTCCGAGACGGATTCTTCTTGAGGTAGTAATACTGACCGTTCCAGTCTATCGTAGGCCCCCACAGCCGGCTCTCGCTTCCGTCCTCGTAGTCGTAAAAAACCTGTACGAAGGAATCGTCGGCCTTGACAGTGCTTGTGCCGCCGGCCCCGCCTCCCGAGCCGCCGGCTTTGGCCGCGGTGTTTCCGACGGTCATCGCGGCGGCCAAAACCGAGCTCGCGAACAACGCCGTGAAAAGAACCGATACCAGCAAAATCGAACCCCATCTTTTCAAACGCATAAACAAACTCCCCTTTCTGTCGCTTCAATAGATAGTTTCTTCCCATAGACAGTTTCTTCCCGCCGCCTTCGGGAGCGAGCGCCCGCTCCCGAATGTCTGAAAAAAATTCGCTCGGAAAACGCCTCCAATACCCCCTTCCCTCGATTTTCAGTGGGGCTCTAAAGCGCCGACCTCTTCACTTGGATAAATTTCTGTCCGCTACTCAGTCGTCGGAGACAGGAAGGCATCGATGCTTTCGATTTTCACGGTCTCCGCCTCCGGGCGAGATAGGGGGGCTTGAATGGTTACAAATTTATAATCACCGTCATTAAAACAATAATCATCAGCCTCCGCAGCGGGGTGCGACAGAGGCAAAAGCAGAGTCAGGACAAAAATTACGAAAGGAATTAACCGTGAAAGGACAGAATTAGTGTCGTGTCGTGTCGTGTCGTGTCGTGTCGTGTCTATTATAACCGATACTTCCCGAAAAAACAACGTCGAAACCCATGATTTTCAACTCCTGCTTTCGGACTTTCCCCACAGCCGCGCCGGGGAATTGCGATATTTGAAACTTGCTTCATTATAATTCTAAAACGCCCAATTTGTCTATCGAAGCCGCGGAAGTTTTTCGCTTTCCCTGAAAAAATCGGAAGAACCCGCGTGACCGAGAAACTCCGACGAAACGCGGGGGTCAGGGGCCCCCGCGCGTTTTGTTATTGGTTCACCGTAACCGTTCAAACCATGTACATGGTTTGAACGGTTACGCCGAATTTTCTTCAGTTCGACCGGCTCGCCGCTCGGAAGCATAACCGCGCCGCCGCCGGTTAGAGCCACCCAATCGCGGATACGGCTTTCGTCAGGGCGGCGATGACAACGACAAAAACCGCCGCCGCCAGCGACAATTTTTTACGGTTCCCCTTATCGGAGACACGCGCGAAGATGCCCGGCGTCATTTGCGAGAACGCCAGAACGAAAAACGACGCGAAAGCCTGGAAGTGAACCGTCAGCCCGGCAATACGCCAGCCCGGCCGCCAAAAAAACTGCCCCGGCAACGCTCTGAGAGAAGTGGCGCTCGCGATGTAAAACAACGTATCGGCGCTTCCCTCGAAAAGAACGCCGCGAAGGAAATCCACGCCGCGCAAAACGAACGCGGCGAGCGGGAAAAATTGCAGCGCCAGGAGGCAAGCCGCGGCATAATTCGCAAGGAATGCGTTTTTGTCGTTTTTCACAAGCGCCGCCCCCGCCGAAGCGGCGAGCAGCATCAGGAAAGGCGCAGCGACGGAGCCGGCTACATAAGCGTGATAGACGCCCTCGGAGATTCCATAGACGGAGCGGGCCGCCAAAATTCCGGCGGCGACGGCACAGGCGGCGAGGAGTCCGCAAACCCATCCGCCGTAATGCCGTTTCCCGATACTCGCGGCCGAGAGCGCGAACAGGCCGCAGGTCATAATGAACAAGTGGTAATCGAATATCTCGAAAGCGAACAGGAAGCT